>JBBKWA010000088.1:0-15006 GCA_037968695.1 Saprospiraceae bacterium | reverse complement strand
GTGAAAACCAGTGTCAAAACGGATCAATACAAGGGCCACGACTATTATAATGTAGATGAATTGCTGAGTCAGGACCATCTCATGGCGCGGGATGCGGTGAGAGCCTGGGTCAAACAGGAGGTCAGTCCGATCATAGAAGATTATTCCGATCGTGCGGCATGTCCGACCCACCTCTTTAAGGGTTTGGCTGAGATAGGTGCTTTTGGCCCTAGCCTGCCTGTCGAATATGGAGGAGGAGGAATGGATGAAATCGCCTATGGGGTGATCATGCAGGAACTGGAGCGCGGAGATTCCGGCGTGCGCTCAATGGCTTCTGTGCAGGGATCTTTGGTCATGTACCCAATCTTTCGTTATGCTTCTGAAGAACTAAAGAAAAAATACCTCCCAAAGCTTGGCTCCGGAGAGATGATAGGATGTTTTGGCCTGACGGAACCTGACCATGGGTCAAATCCTAATGGCATGGTCAGCAAAATAGTTGAAGATGGTGATGCGTATATCCTCAATGGTTCTAAAATGTGGATTACCAACAGTCCTATTGCTGATCTGGCGGTGGTATGGGCGAAGGATGAGGAAGGACAGATTCGTGGGATGATAGTAGAAAATGGTTGGAAAGGGTATTCTGCGCCGGAAATTCATGGTAAATGGTCATTGCGGGCTTCTATCACTGGTGAACTCGTATTTGAGGACGTCCGCGTTCCTAAAACACATGTATTCTCTGATATTAAAGGGTTGAAAGGACCCCTTTCTTGTTTATCAAAAGCACGATATGGTATTGCCTGGGGCGCTATTGGCGCTGCCCTTGATTGTTATGATAGCGCTTTGCGTTATTCGAAGGAACGTGAACAATTTGGCAGACCTTTGGCAGGATTTCAGTTGACGCAGAAAAAACTTGCTGAAATGATTACTGAAATCACCAAGGCCCAGTTGCTCGCATGGCGCCTAGGCACATTAGCCAATGTGGGAAAGGCTACCCCTGCCCAGATATCAATGGCCAAGAGAAATAATGTACAGATTGCACTGGAAATAGCTCGCGAAGCACGCCAGATCCATGGTGGGATGGGTATCACGAATGAATATCCCATCATGCGTCATATGATGAATCTTGAAACTGTTTTGACCTATGAGGGTACGCATGATATCCACCTCCTGATTACAGGGCTGGATATTACAGGGGAAAATGCGTTTTCTTAATGAAATCCTAAATGGTCTTTTTATCTGTAGACAGATACACCACTGTTGTCTAAAAATCCGTTATAGCAGTTGTTTTTACGAAACAAATGCGTTATTTTTTGGGTGTACAATCTAATGACGAATAAAAGAAAAGGACTGGAATAATGAATTTAAAGGTTTTTTTGATTTTTCTTGTTTGTGTATATGGTGCTTTATCATCAGTACTTTCCGCGCAGGGGTCGATCAGATTGCAGAACCCTTCTTTTGAAGATATGCCTAGAAAAGGGGTACCCGGTATGCCATCGATTCAAAGCTGGCATGATTGCGGACTTAGCAATTTCCCTTCTGAAAGCCCACCGGATATTCATCCTGTAAAGAATAATGCATGGGATGTAGCTTTAGAGCCCTATGACGGAATTTCTTATTTAGGCATGGTCACACGGGCAAATGATACATACGAATCACTATCTCAGGCGCTTTCTTCGCCAATTATGGGGGGCGTTTGTTATACTTTTTCTGCTTTTCTTGTTCGCTCTGATCAGTATAAAAGTGCTACCAGTAAAACACAAAGCTTAGGTACCAACGAGTTGGAAAACTTTATTCGCCCGGCAGTTTTTCTGATTTGGGGTGGGAATTATTTTTGTGACAAAGCAGAGCTTTTGGGAGAATCCCCTCCAGTCTCTAATGATGAGTGGATGAAATATTCTTTTCTTTTCCAGCCACAAAGATCACACCGATATATTACTATAGAAGCTTTCTATAAAACACCCATTCTTGAAGCATACAATGGACATGTGTTAATCGATGATTTGTCTGCGCTAGTTCCGGTGGAATGTCCACTGATTCCGCAAGATTTGATTGCCAAGGTGTCGGCTCCTCCGGTAAAGAATTCTGTCGCCATTACTTCCAGTGGTTCGACCACCACAATAACCAAGAAAAAGACAAGTGGAAATAATGATTCTACTATCAAAAAAGGGACATATTCGGCAACTAAAAAATCATTCACACCTAAACTTCTAACGGCCTTTGATCCGGCTAGTTTATTTGTAGGCCAGAAGATTAGATTAGATCATCTGTATTTTGATCTGGACTCTGCCAATTTAAATCCGGATTCTTACGAAGTACTTGATGAACTTGCGGAGTTTCTATTAGCCTACCCTGAGACGGTCATTGAAATCGGTGGGCATTCCAATACTGTTCCACCCGAAGATTATTGCCAATGGATTTCTACTGAACGAGCAAAATCTGTTCAGGAATATTTAGTTTCAAAAGGCGTGCCTAAAGCCAGTTTAAAATACAAAGGATATGGCAAGTCAGATCCGCTGATCACTTACGACAAATACAACAGAGAAGCCCGGTTGAAAAATCAGCGGGTCGAGATAAAGATTCTTGCTTTGTCTTAGAGGCTCTTTGTAATTCGGAAAAGAATCAAATTAATTATTTCAACTTGACCTTCTCAAAAGTCATTCCGATGGCCGCCACATCCTGCCAAAAACCAGGATACGATTTACTGACGACGTCGATGTCTTTGATCATGATCTGTTTCAAACAAGCAAAAGGCGTTAAGGCCATCGCCATACGATGATCTTCATGTGTATCAAATTTTCCTTTGTCTTTCCATCTTGATTTGCCGGCAATAATAATAAGCTCGGTTCCATTATCCTCTTTCTCGAGAACAATTGTTTTGACTCTGGCCAGCTCTGTGCGCATGGCCTCTATGCGGTTTGTCTCTTTTATTTTAAGCGTTTGCAGTCCGGACAATACTCCTTTAATTCCCAAACCACCAAGTGTGACCATGACCGTTTGTGCGATATCCGGACAAGAGGTAAAATCATAGGTAAATGATTTAATTTTTTCTTTGACTTTAACTTTCCAAATCCTAATGCCTTGTTCAGTAAATTCTGTTTCAACACCAAACTGTTTGTAAATATCTTTTACTACGGAATCACCCTGAATACTGTCTTCGCGCAATCCCTGAATCGTAATGTCTGCTTTTTCTGCTAGTGCTGCCAATGAATAGAAATAAGAAGCCGAAGACCAATCCCCTTCGATAACATAATCTTTGGATTGATATTCCCCAGGATCAACGCGTATCGTACTGCCGTCTTGGGTGCATTCAATGCCGAAGTATTTCAACATCGACAGCGTCATGTTTGTATAAGAAGCGGAAACAGGACTTCCTTCAAGATGGACCGTAAGACCGTTTGGTAAAACAGGGGCAATCAGCAACAACGCGGTCAGATACTGACTGCTGATGCCCGACTGAAGTGTGACTTCATGCACCTTTTCCCCCAGCCCTTTAACCGGTGTTATTTTCAATGGCGGAAAACCTTCTTTATTGAGGTAAGTAATCTCTGCGCCCAATTTTCTTAGTGCTTTGACTAACGGTCCGATTGGTCTTCGTTGTAGTTGTTTCGATGCATTGATCGTCACCTCGCGGTCGCCCAGACAAGCTTTGGCGACCATAAACCGATAACTACTGCCTGCATGACCACTAAATAAAGTATCGAGATCTGACGTGAGCATGGCTTGCATCGCTATTGTATCATCACTACTACTCAATCCGGAAATCTCAAAAGGGACTTTCGCTAACGAGCGTATCATTAATGCTCTGTTAGAAATGCTTTTTGAAGATTCTAATACAATCGAACCACTCAGGCTGCCCTGGGGTAAGGATAAACGGTAGGCATTTGGCATGGTGGTTATTGTTCAGCTTTATTCTTTTCTCCTCGCATCTTTTTCTCACTATCTTTTTCAAAGGCTATGATGATGTCTCGCACTAACCGATGCCGTACTACATCTTCAGGGCCTAACCGAACGGTAGCAATCCCCTCAAGATGACCAAGCACATCTATCGCGTGCTTAAACCCGGAGTGAACACTTCTGGGGAGGTCAATCTGCGTTAAGTCTCCTGTTACGATGCATTTCGCTGATGGCCCTAGTCGGGTCAGAAACATTTTTATTTGTGTTTCCGTTGCATTTTGCGCCTCATCCAAAATGATAAATGCATTATCCAGTGTTCTGCCACGCATGTACGCCAATGGAGCGACCTCAATGATTCGGTTTTGCATAAAATAATTCAACTTATCGATCTGAATCATATCGTCGAGCGCATCATATAGCGGTCTTAAGTAAGGATCTATTTTTTCTTTTAAATCTCCCGGTAAAAAACCCAGACTTTCTCCTGCCTCAACGGCCGGACGGGTCAGAATGATTTTTTTCACCAAAGAGTTTTTCAATGCTCTCACAGCCAGCGCTACGGCAGTATATGTTTTCCCGGTTCCGGCTGGGCCTACCGCAAAGACAATATCATTTCCCTCACTGGCAGTCACCATTTTCTGTTGGTTCTTGGTCTTTGCCTTTATAGGTTTTCCGGAGGGATTGAATAGGATGACATTCTCAGAAGAACCCGATTTTTCACTTTCTTCAGCTGGAAATGGCGATTTACCAGCCAATAATTCTTCTATAGTTGCCATTGGAAGCGTTTTCTGATCCTTCAGAATACGTACCATCAGTTCAAATTTATCTTTTGCACTTTGTGCTGCCTTCTTCTTGCCGCTTAGCTTGACCTTATTTCCCCTCGAAGTCACGACAACATCCGGGAAGGCCTTTCTAAAAACATTGAGTTTGCTGTTGTTCTGGCCAAATAATTCAAGAGGATCAACGTCCTCCACTTTCAGCACAATCTCACTCAATGATTTGTCTTTGATGTTTGGTATAGCTTGTCCGATGGTAAAAAATGGGTTTGTTTAAGTCAAATCTAGTTAATAAGCGGCTATAGTAGTGTCCAAAATAAATTTTGTACACGAATTATCCCATTACAGGATCATATGATACTTTTTTACCGGAAAAAAGTATCCAAAAACCTCGTCGCCCTAAAAACTCCATTGGGTATTAAAGCATTTATTTAAAATTAGGTTTGCCATGGGCTGGTTTATTCCTTGCTTTTTCTCCTTTTCCTTCTTACGGACCCAATAGCATTAACAGCTACAGTGCACGCAGGAAAAGGAGATCATTGGAACTGTCGAACAGTTTAGGCCGACATGATTCTGCCTAGTTCGAAATGCTTTTTATAATTTACTCATAAAATGATGCTATTGATTGATGTTTAATTCAGAGATGATACTATTTGAATAGGACCCATTTTCGAATGTAATCCGTTGATTCTCATAGTTGAAAAATGCATGTGTTTAATATTTTTGACAATATTGAAGCAGCTACAGTATCCCGTGTAGTCAGATAAATTTACAATTTATTGTAATATGTTTGAGTATTCCGATTACACTAATAAGTATTCACATAATGATCAAACGAATTGTCATGATGGAAGTATTGCCCGAACAGGAGGCGGTATTCATCAATATCTTTGACAATGTCAAGCAACAGATCAGGAAGCAATCCGGCTGTTGCGGGCTGGAGGTATTGCGAAGTGCAGCAAAAAACAGGGTAAATATCTGGACCATAAGCCTTTGGGAATCTGAAGCAGATTTAAATAATTACCGTTCCTCTGATCTGTTTGAACAGGCCTGGGCTGCTGTCAAACCACTTTTTTCTGCCAAAACAAAAGCCTGGACGCTAAATCCTATCGAAGCAATACCATGAAGACCTTTTTATCAAAATATGGAGACATCTATCTGGGAAGCGCTGAGGAAGGCCTTAAAACAACGATTGATGGTCTTACGCCATCCTCCATCATCATCATTGCAGATAGCCATACTGCTGTAGCCTGTGTCCCTTTAATCACAAAAATTATTGGTAGTCAGAGCGAAGTCGTCATCGCCCCTGGAGACCAGCACAAAAGCTATGCGAGTTGCCAGACCATATGGAGTTATATGCTGGAGGTTGGCGCTGACCGATCTTGTCTCGTGCTCAATATTGGTGGTGGGATGATTTGTGATCTTGGAGGATTTGCCGCCTCCTGTTACAAACGAGGTGTTCGGTTTGGCCATATCCCTACATCCCTTCTGGCGATGACGGATGCAGCTATTGGAGGCAAAACAGGAATAAACCATGCGGGGTATAAAAATTTGATTGGACAATTTGAGATCCCTTCATTTATTTGGATCGATCCTGATTTCCTCAAAACCTTGCCGTATCAGGAATTATCTGATGGTATGGCAGAGGTGATCAAACACGCTATAGTCGGAAGTAAGGCCTTATGGGACCTTCTTTCAGAAATACCCGATTTAGATTCAATAAACTGGTTGGATTTAATTGCTCAGAGCACGCGGGTCAAGCAGCAAGTTGTTGAGCTTGATCCTTTTGAAAAAGGTGCAAGAAAAGCATTAAATTATGGGCATACGATAGGCCATGCCCTTGAAAGCCATTATTTAAATATAAAGCAGCCTATGCCCCATGGTCAGGCAATCACCCTAGGCATGTTGGCCGAAACCAGGATTGCACACCAGCTGGGACTGCTAAAAATCGAAGATTTTCAGCGGATAATCACATTGATCATGCGATTGTTGCGTCCTTCCGAAGTAACTTTACCCCAGATTGAGCAAGTGCAACACTGGTTGCTTGGAGACAAGAAAAAAATCAATGGTCGCCTTGGCTATAGCCTGCCGGAAAGCATTGGATCCTGTAGATGGGATGTAATGGTTGAAGATCGTTTTATAGCAGAGAGTCTTAATTGGTTAGCCGCACACCTGAGCACTACATCCAAGCGTTAAGCTGTAGTCTTTAAATTCGAAAGATTATTTATAAATATGAGTAGTAATAAATCATTTAACAAATACATGAGGATACTTTGGGTAAGTGCTTTTTCCATTGTATTGCTCATCATTTTATTTTTTGTTATTCTTTCCTATCAGGGATTACCCGATTTCAAGCAACTTGAAAATCCGGAATTCGAATTAGCTACCCAGGTTATCGATTGTAAGAGCCGGGAAGTTGGGCGGTATTATACCCAAAATAGACTTCCTGTAAACTACGATCATCTCAACCCATACCTTATTGATGCACTAGTATCTACAGAAGACGCCCGTTTTTTCTCTCATTCAGGAATTGATGCGCAGGCTTTATCCAGGGTATTTTTTGGTGTCCTTACGTTCAACAGAAGTAAGGGAGGAGGAAGTACGATTTCACAACAATTATCCAAGTTGTTGTTTGACCGTCCGGATTTTACGGGGATGGGAAAAATTGAGCGGAACAGGACGCTTGTGCTGACGAAATTTAAGGAGTGGATCACAGCGGTCAAAATCGAAAAGCAATATACGAAGCAAGAGATTTTGGCGATGTACCTCAACAAATTCAATTTCATCTATGGGGCCTACGGTATCAGTGCTGCTTCAGACATTTATTTTGGGAAAGATCAGAAAGAACTCAAGATTGAAGAGGCCGCTATGCTTATCGGGATGCTTAAAAATCCCGCACTTTTTAATCCTATACGACGCCCTGACACCGTCATGCATAGGAGAATGATTGTTTTAAATCAAATGCGAAAAGAAGGCATCATTACTCGTGATGCATATGATTCACTCAGGGTACTTCCTTTGGATCTTTCCAAATTCAATAAACAAAGTCATGTCACAGGACCCGCTCCTTATTTCAGAGCTGAACTGGCGAATTGGCTTAAGGCATTATTCCGACAAGATGAATATCTCAAATCAAATGGAGAACGATACAATATATATAAAGATGGGTTGAAAGTATATACCACCATTGATTTAGATATGCAGACTATTGCGGAAGAGGAGATGTGGAATCATATGGCCAGAGTCCAGAGTCGCTACGACAGAGTATGGAAGAATCTAGATCCATGGACGTATAGAACAGATGATTTTCAACAGGAAATAAGAAATGAATCTTTAGCCAGCATGGTGAGAAGAACAGACAGATATCAAATCATGCACGAAGAACGGCTAAGCGAACTTCTTGAAAAAATAAAGAATGCACATGGTCTATCTTTAAGCGATTGGGACATTGAAAACCTTCTAAAAGAATCAGCTAAGTCGGGTCGTATTGCGCTATTGATTAAAGGAAAAAATATTACCGTAGATAAAGGAAGGGTGTACAAAGAAATTCTGGCCAGTACAATTTGGACAGAGCTAGCAACCGCATGGCCATTATTTAAAAGGGATATTAAAAAAGAAATGGAAACGCCTGTTGAGATGATGGTCTTTGATTATAGCGACCAAGGTGAAAAAAAGGCCACCATGACGCCTATGGATTCCATTAAATACCACCGTCGTTTTATGCAAACCGGTATTCTTGCCATCGATCCAACGACCGGTGAGGTCAAAACATGGGTTGGAGGAATAAACAATAAGTATTTTCAATACGATCATATTGGTGCAAGTCGTCAGGTGGGTTCTACTTTCAAGCCATTCATATATGCGACGGCAATCACCCTGCAAGGCATATCTCCTTGCTTTCCAGTGGTTGATCAGCCTTATACTATTGCGCCGGGGGATGGGCAATTTGGTTTGCTCCAATCCTGGACGCCCCAAAATGCAGACTCAAAATATACGCGCAAGACCTACACCTTATTTGAAGGATTAAAGGATTCAAGAAATACTGTCTCTGTTTTTCTAATGCAACAACTTGGCAATGCAAATGTCGTCAGGGGGCTTGTTCACAATATGGGTATCGACAGTTCGCTTAGACGATCTGATGGTGAGTTTCGCGTGCCTAATCAACCTTCTATCTGCCTGGGTTCTGCTGATTTAAGTGTCATGGAAATGACAGGAGCATATTGCACTTTTGCTAACAACGGAGTTTTTGTAAAACCTTATTTTGTAACCTCTATTGAGGATGAAAACGGACGTGTTATATATCAGGCCATGCGGGAAGAACAAGTCGCTCTACCGCCTAAAGCCAATGCGGTAATGGTGAAAATGCTTCAAAAAGCAGCAACCGGTTTCTGGGATAACAAAAGTGAGGTTGGTGGCAAAACCGGTACTACGAATGACTACGTCGATGGCTGGTTTATAGGCATCACCCCTACTTTGGTGGTGGGAACGTGGGTTGGTGGCGAAGACCAATGGATACGATTCAATAGCTTAGAGGACGGTCAGGGATCCAGAATGGCAAAACCTTTTTTCAAAGCATTTTTAACCAGACTTGAAAATACACCTGAAACCGGATATGATGCCACCGCCAAATTTCCTTTCCCTGAAGGCGGCTTGGACATCGAAACGGATTGTGAAAAATATAATGCCTTAAAAACGGTGCGCCTTGAAGAGCAATTCACACCTGTAGAAACGTACCAGGATGAATTCAATGAAAATGAATAACGATCTTTATAGTGGGTGGGATTACCCAAAATTTAAATGATGATTTTTAATTTGAAAAACCAATTAACCAATAGCACGTTCATAAAAGCGTTACTTACTTTTTCAGTAGGCATCGCCTTATTGGCTGTATCATGTGTGCCTGTCGAAGAAAAAATTGAAATTCCTTTTAATGCCCATATTGATCTTCCACAAATAAGACATGTGGACAATCTTCAAAACGCACAAATACTTGATAGCCTGGTCTTTTTTCTTTCAGATGAAGATCCTTCCTTAAGATATGCCGCTGTACGTGCTTTTGCCTCCTTCCAGGATACGAGCGCCCTCAAGTCTATATTACCATTATTGCAAGACCCACAAGGGAAGGTTCGAATGATGGCCGCATTCTCTGTTGGTCAATTAGGTTCACCGCTTGCAGAAATACCTTTAACAGATGCATTTGATGGTAGAGACAGTGCCCGACTCTACGAAGAAGCAAATAGCATGATTCTCGAGGCTATGGGAAAAGTTGGAGACAAACCATTTCTCAGGGCTTTAAGTACGATCTCAACTTATCAGTCTATAGACACCTTACTCCTTCTTGGTCAGGCAAGAGGTATCTATCGCTATGCGCTACGAGATATTGTGGATGAGGAAGGCACCAATACAATGGTTCGCTATATGGCTGATCCAACAATTCCGCTACGGGTTAGAATCATTGCAGCAAATTACCTGCACAGAGCTAAAGACCTTAATCTTTCACCCCACGCAGAACAAATAATAGCAAGTTGGCACGGGGAGAGCCATCCTTATCTACGGATCTGTCTGGCTACGGCACTTGGGAAAATAAAATCAAAAGAGGCTATGCAGGAACTTGTTGTGAGCCTGCGCACGGAGTCTGATTACCGAGTAAAATGCTCCATCCTCCGAGCATTACAAGTTTATGAATACACTTCTATTTATCCTGTGATACTCAATGCAACAAGAGATAGTAATTCGCAGGTTGCCGAAGTGGCAGCGCAGTATTTTGTGATGCACGGTCGGGAACAAGATGCCGGAAAATATAAATACGCCATATCGTCCGCATTATCGTGGCAAGCAAAAACGCGATTAGCTGAAGCTGCTAACATGTATTTGACATCTATGTATAGTGGATCAAAGATCACGCTTCAGAATGACATTATGGCTTCGCTAAATAGTGCTCAAAATCCGTACGAGAAGGCTGCCTGGTTAAAGGCATGGGGACGTGAAATTCGAAACTTTGAATCGCTTCCAAAATATTTTTTGGCAAGCCAGCCCATTCCGGTCCGCACCCAGGCTGTATCCAGTCTGATTGAAGTTTGTACTGACAAAAACTTTGACAACTATTTTGCCGGGGAAGGCTATCTCATCAAAGCGCAGATTGCTAAATACCTAAGCGATGCATTAAAGACTGGAGATGCAGGTATCACCGCCTTAATTGCCGGAGCAATACTCGATTCGCAATCCGGGCTCAAAGCACTCTTTAAGGATAAGACCTCCGAATTGAGTAAAGCGTTAGCCGGACTGAAGCTACCGGATGAAATGGAGACCTATATGGAAGTCTCCAAAGCATTAAAAGAATACGATATTGAATCACTCGTTATTCCAGAAGAACAAAAAAACATCAAGCCTATCAACTGGCGCATAGTGGATGCTTTGAATCCAACAAGCAAGGTTGACATAGTCACATCAAAAGGCACCATTACGCTTTCTGTGTTTCCCGGTCGCGCACCTGCATCGGTCAGTAGCTTCCTTCAATTAGCGCAAGATGGATATTATAATGGGAAAGCATTTCATCGTGTAGTGCCCAACTTTGTTGTTCAAACAGGTTGCCCACGTGGGGATGGTTTTGGTGGTTTAGATTTTACTTTGCGTTCCGAATTAGCTGGATCATACTATGATGATGAAGGGTATGTTGGCATGGCCTCGGCAGGGCTTCATACGGAGGGACCACAATTTTTTATTACGCACTCCCCTACTCCTCACCTTGATGGGCGGTATACGATTATCGGGAAAGTTACTGCCGGCATGGACCATGTCCATCAACTAAACATCGGAGACACTATTTTACAAATCAATATACGTTACTAAAATATGATACTATCTACCCCTCTGGAAGCCAGGCATATTGCGCTCGGAGCCAAAATGACAGAATTTGCCGGATACAATATGCCGGTTTTATATTCAAACCTTCAGGACGAACATCATGCCGTACGAAAAAGTGTTGGCGTTTTTGACGTCTCCCATATGGGTGAATTTATTGTCAAAGGAAAACAGGCGCTTGATCTTGTACAGCGGATTAGTTCGAATAATGCAAGCACACTTGCCATTGGCCAGGCACAATATTCATGCTTACCAAATGAAACAGGTGGCGTCGTCGACGACATGCTTGTAAACCGGCTTCCCGAAGATATGGCGGCAGCAGGTGAGCAAGCGTTTATGCTGGTCGTCAATGCTTCCAATATAAAAAAAGACTGGGATCATATACAGCAGTATGCCGGTGATTTTGATACCCGGATTATAAATATCTCTGATCAAACAGGGTTGCTTGCAGTTCAAGGTCCAAAAGCTTTGGAATTACTACAACCTTTAACCGATGTTTCGTTAAAGGACATCGAATATTATCACTTTGAAAAAGGCACTATTGCGGGGATTGAAAATGTAATTATTTCAGCAACCGGATATACAGGATCAGGAGGATTTGAACTTTATGTTGAAAACAAAAATCTGGTCGCTTTATGGGATACCATTATGGGACTAAAAACGCCTGTTGTTCCTGTTCCTGCGGGATTAGGGGCAAGAGACACTCTAAGGCTTGAGATGGGCTTTTGTTTGTATGGCAATGACATTGATGATACTACTTCAGTGATTGAAGCTGGACTTGGATGGATCACAAAACTTAAAAAAGAAAGTCCATTTCCTTCCAAAGAGACCTTTATTGAACAACGGAAGAATGGTGTAGCGAAAAAACTGGTGGGGTTTGTTGTTGATGATCGGCGTGTACCACGACATGGCTACCCAGTATGCGATGATGGGGGCAATGAAATCGGCGTTGTCACCAGCGGCACACTTTCTCCTACGTTGCAAATACCTTTAGGGTTGGCTTATGTGCCAACATCATATGCTGTATTGGATTCGTCCATCAAAGTTAAAGCTGGTTCCAAAATGTTAAATGCCCGAGTGGTGAAGTTGCCTTTTGTCGATCCTAAATCCGTAACTTAATCCCTTTGTCACTCAAGATCGTTTATGAAAATTCACCCCTTTAAAGCTATTTATCCGAATGCGGATTTAATTCCATCGCCTGAATCTTTTTTTGGCAGTGTCCGCAATGACTATACCGACTATTATCAAAATGGATTTTTTCATCATGCTGACGAGATCGCCTATTACATTTTGGAAATTACCACAGATAAAAAATCGCACACGGGTGTTATTGCTTGTTTGAAAATCGAGGATTATACAGAAGGGAAAATTGTCAGGCACGAACAGACCATTGCGACCAGCGAACAAGCGATGCTTAAGCTCCTGCTGCATCGTGGTGCTATGGTAAAACCTGTTTTGCTTTGCCATCCGGAAATAAAAGAATTAACCAAAGAATTAAAAAAGCAAAAAAAGAAAAGAACACCTTTCTCTCAGTATTCGCTTTCTGAAGGAACTATCACCTATACGCTTTATCAGGTTCCTGTTGATGAGGGTGAAGCGATTGCAAAACTTTTTAATGCTCATTTGCCGAAAGTCTATATTGCTGATGGACACCATCGGTGTAGTACGGGTGAAAAACTACTGCATTTACAGGGTGCTAAAGAAGGACAAGACTATTCGATGATTCTTGCCGCGCTCTTTCCTTTTGACCAGCTTGACGTCCTTGACTATAATCGCGTTGTGCAATTGCCTTATAATCTCAAGTTAACACGATTCATTGCAGAACTCAGTCATTATTTTGATATTCAGATTTTAGAAGGCCCTGCTAAACCACAAGAGAAACATGAACTCACGATGGTGGTGCAGGACGAATGGTTTTTACTTAAATGGAAACCTGAAGTCCTGAAAAGGTATAAAAAGACTTCTACGATCCTTGATGCGCATGTATTGGACAAAGAAATATTTGAAGGTATTCTTGGTGTGACTAATGTTCTGGAAGATAAGCGAATCAGTTATGTCTCCGGCATTCATGGTCCTCAAAAAATTGAGGAAGAGGTCAGTGCCTCAGAGCACCATGTTGGCTTTTGTATCTACCCGGTTCAATTCCATGAGATCGTCCGCGTATCCGACTACCATGAATTCCTTCCTCCTAAGAGCACCTGGTTTGAACCAAGAATGATCAATGGCTTAATTGTAAAATCATACTGATGAGTAATCGTTATATCACTGCTGACTGGATCTATCCGGTCGCTTCTTCCCGTATTGAAAATGGTGTCGTAGTCGTGAATAAAGATCGTATTGTCAATCTGATGACGAGAGATCAGGTCCCTGCCGACCAGCTGGAATACTACAAAGGAATTATTGTCCCCGGGTTTGTCAATACGCACTGTCATTCCGAGTTGTCTCACCTAAAAGGAAAGGCTGACAGTGGAACGGGACTACTCTCTTTTATCAATCATGTCGTTCGCCACAGGAATGTAGATGCTGGCGTCATACAGGATGCAATACGTGCAGCTGATAAAGAAATGTGGGATGGTGGAATACAGGTTGTAGGTGATATTTGTAATACTGCGGATTCCTTTCAGATTAAGAAAGCAAGTCCGATTAAATATTACAGTTTTATAGAAATGTTTGACTTCCTGCAAGATGAACAGATGGTGGACAGAACAAAACAATACCTTGAAGTCTACGAAAAGAGAACCGGTAATGGCGCTGTCGTACCGCATGCTCCCTACTCTGTTTCGCCTTCCCTATTCAGGCGTATCAACCTGATGAATACGGACATGGTTACCGTGAGTATCCATAATCAGGAAACACAGGATGAAGATGAACTCTTTCGAAACGGAAAGGGTGACTTCTATTCGTTCTATAAAAGCTTTGATATTGATTTAAGTGCATTTAATCCAACAGGAAAATCCTCCATTTACTATGCAATGGAACATATGGATACCAGTAAGCGCGCACTTTTTGTTCATAATACTTTTACCACCGCAGAAGATATACAGGCTGCAAAAAAATGGAACCCTGAAGTTTACTGGGCCACCTGTCCTAATGCCAATCTTTATATTGAAAACAGACTTCCTCACTATCAAACCTTTATTGATAATGAGGCGATCATGACGATTGGTACTGATAGTCTATCCTCCAATTGGCAGCTTTCGATCCTGGAAGAAATGAAAACGATTGCCCGTTATCAATCCGCTATTTCATTTGATACATTGCTTCAATGGGCTACACTCAATGGCGCAAGGGCTTTAGGCTTGAGTGATACGTATGGTAGTTTTGAAAAGGGGAAAGCTCCGGGAATTTTACATTTGTCCTTTGATCCTGAAAAGGATGCGTTTATTGATGATCATGTACAAGTAACGAGGATCGTGTGAGCAGTGAGCAGTGAGCAGTGAGCAGTGAGCAGTGAGCAGTGAGCAGTGAGCAGTGAGCAGTGAGCAGTGAGCAGTGAGCA
>JBBKWA010000087.1:0-34840 GCA_037968695.1 Saprospiraceae bacterium | reverse complement strand
CATTCATTGTCAATGCAGCGCATTATTTCATTTCATCAAAAAGCTTATCAGTCTATAAAAAAAGGCTGTCAAGTAGTACACTTGCAGCCTTTTCTATTCAATGTTATTTTTTACTTAATCAATCGTTATCGAAGGATGGTAATATCTCCGGAGATGGTTTCTTTGATGCCCTCGAAATCCAATTCAGTCACATAGACATATACTCCCGGAAGCAAATATTTTCCATCAAACTTACCATCCCAACCTGCTGCCTCATCGCCTGGAATCATATCAGTTTTACCAAACAATTGATTACCCCATCTGTCGAAAATGCGCAAATACACAACATTCGTCAAATTGGCTTTTCCTGTCACATAAAAGAAGTCATTCAGTCCATCGCCATTTGGTGAAAATACATTTGGAATATAATAGACTCTAGGAACCAAAACCCTTAATCTCATGGAATCAATAGCTTCACATCCAGAAGTATCGCTGATCATGGCGAACATCGTCGCACTTGATACAGCTTTAAAAGCAAACGTTGGACAACCAGGACAGGAGATGCCGTCATATTCGCTCCATACAATAGTCCCTATCCCTGCTCCCGTCAAATTTGTATTGATATTAAGGGAAACTGAATCATCAACATTTACTGTTCGATCCGGACCAATATCCAAGGTCACCAAATCAGGTTCTGTAATCTGATAACTCTCAACATAAGAACAACCATTCCCATCCGAAACAGTCAACGTGTAGAGACCAGGACCTAATGTCGTCAACATGGTTCCACTTTGACTAGTACCACTCCACTGATAATTATAAGGAGCTGTTCCACCACTTACATTATTTACGGTTAGTGCACCATTATTATCTCCATTGCAATCGATATTCATCAAACTTACTTCGACTCCATTGATGATTTCATTACTCTCTTCTATTACGACATCCTCACTATTCATGCATCCATTGAGCTTACTTAAGATCGTCAATGTGTACGTTCCACCCTGAGAGACATTAACACTTGCTCCCGAGGTGCTTCCTTCTATTTTGCCATCTAGCGTACTCCAATTAAGGTCATAATTTGCAACTGGTCCGCTTAACATCGCTAATGCTGTAGTGATCGGTGTATTACAATCGATCGTATCTCCGGGAGTAAGGATGATTGTTGCCACCACTGTATCCATTCCTATGAGTACCTGATCTGTACTCTGACAACCATTCGAAGTATCCCGAACCAATATATTATACGTACCATCCGCATCTGCTTGAATGAATCGTCCATTGCTTGCCCCTATGATACTACCATTCGGTGTCGACCAGCTATAGATGATGTTTACCCCCATTGTCGAATTACCTCCAAGGGTAAATTGCAAACTATCGCAAGTAATTTTCTTATCCAGCCCTGCGTTAGCCGTTGGAATATTGGCATCCTGTGTAACCATTACGGATACGGAGTCAACACAACCTGAAACGGTATTGGTCACAAGTAATTGATAAACACCTTGTGCAGTTGCTTCTGCCATGGCGGTATTGCTACCTCCAGCGATCACGCCATTCGTCGTCGTCCATCGATAACTTAAAGGGCCTCCGGAGGAACTGGATCCATCAAGAAAAATAGAACCAGCAAGACAGGTAATCATCAAATCTGTATTACTAATAAGTGCTTCCGGTTGATCGTAAACACGTATCGTTATGCTGTTCACAAAATTACAGCCATCATCAGTATAATTGTAGGATATCTGATGGGCCCCTGCTCCTGCTGTGACTGGGTTGAAAACGCCATTCACAGGATCTGTAACACCCGTGCCTGACCATCCTCCTGTTCCGTTGCCATTCACTACAGACACTTGGAGATTCACAGTCCCTGTGCCGGGATATAAGCAGATGTTGCTTACCGGCGTTATCGTAATCACTGGCATTGGACAATCTCTGGCAATACATTCAAGGGTATCTCTTCTATCCGGACATGGCCCTGCTGACATCGTAATGATTTCAATTTGTACAGGGTCTCCAGGGTTAAGGCCTGCAAACTCGAGGCTATCTGTCCCTATAGGTGTACCGACCGGTCCGACAAGCGTATTGACAGCATAAGAAGCTGCTGCAGGATCAGTTACCCATGAAAATATTATTCCACTAGTATTTGGTGTACAATTTATCGTTGGCGCATTTAATGTTGCTCCTACATCTGTCGTATGACTAATCAAATTTGAAGTACATCCATTTTCTGTAATCTGTAATCGAACAGTTTTTTGTCCTGTTCCTGCCCAACTGAGTTGGTATGGTCCAGCTCCTGATCCGGAGACTACGGTAGCTGTTCCAAAATTATAATTAAACACCGCTGGTGCAATAGCATTACCAGTATATGTTAGTGTTGCTTGATCTGTTATACAAATCACAGGGTCAAGCGTAAAATTAGCCGTAATAGAATCAAAAACAGTGATCATATATGTTTCAGTAAATGGACATCCCGTAGCCATCGTCGTATAAGAAACCTGATGCTGTCCACTGGTGGCTAAAACAGGATCAAACAAACCTAACATGGCATCAATGATTCCTGGTCCAGTCCAAACACCATTATCAGACATACCATCAACGGTAACATTTAAATCAATGATCGTCGGATTGTTCAAACAAGCACTGTCTTGTCCTGTAATTACTATCGTAGGAGGTGGACAATTCACTGCTGTACACATCGCATTAATGATGATATCAGGACAAGGTCCTGCACTTATAATAGTGAGGGTCATATTAACCACCGTTCCCGGTGCTAAGCCTGATTCTGTCCAGGTGCTTGTATCCGATGGCATTGCAGGACCTGCATTTATAGAAACTAAGTAACCACTGGAACCAGCCACATCGGCCCAGTCAAAAGTTACTGAGGATAATGTTGATGAACAATTCACCACTGGTGTTTGTAATGTGCTGATCGTAATTACTTGAGAGAAGAAAGCCGTATCGCAACCAGGCTCAATAACTTGAACGGATACTGTTTTATTTCCGGGGACTCCCCAGCTTAAAGTATAGGGTCCTAAGCCTGATCCTACAATTGTACTTGGGTTATTAAAACTCCATGTGACAATCGAAGTTGGATTAGCATTTCCTGTAAAAGTGATGACTGTCGTAGAGTCCGCACAAACCATTGGTTCATATGTAAAACTGGCTACCGGAGCGGGTTTTATATCTACTGTAAAACATGTTTCCGGGCCAGGTCCACATTCGTTAATAGCGTAGACACAAATCGTTGACGGTCCAGAATTAGTAAAATCAAACTCAGCAATATTTGAACCGTCCTGGAAGATCGGTACATTATCAACTGTACTCCATACATATGTCAAAGGGTCACCAAAAGGATCTTCTATTACTTCAAAGAAAACACCAGACTGAGCGCATATCAATGTATCCACAAATCCCATATTAGGTGGGTCCGGCCTGTAATCCTCAGCATTAAAGGCAAAGGTAGGCAAGGCAAATTCGCACACACCTGCTGAAGTTATGACTTGCACGATTACATCAAAAACTCCTCCGTCCAGAACATAAAGTTTAATATCTGTAGATATCAGAATGCCACTTTCATACCATTCATATTCAACCTGAGCACTAAAAGGAATCAATTCCTGGATAAGTACTGACAAAACAAATTCACCATTCTCACAATCGAGATCAAGGAAAGCATCTAAATCAGCCAAAACAACTGTCAATTCGGCGGAAGAGTCACAACCATTTAGTCCCCCACCCGGATAAAACAGATCATAGGTTCCAGGTGAATCGTAACTGTTCCCTTCATAAAACAAAGACTCTTGGCAATGCAATGTATCCAGCAAGCCTAAAGGTATGATTGGATACATCTGGACTACCCAACTGCTATCAAAGGAGCAACCTTCTGCAGTTGTGAAATTTTGGAAGTATTGTCCAGGACCATTTATATTAACTGATCCCCATTGAAAGGGAAATTCTTCTTCGCAAAATATCGCTGGATCTTTTATTTCATCCGGTATTTCAAAAACTTCAATATCTACGCATATTTCAAAATCCATCGTATCACAGCCACTAAAAGCCCGGACGCATATTTCATAAAAACCGGCACTAAGGTTAGCAGGTATTTGCATGGAAATAAAAGGGTCCGTTGTCTCAGTTGTGTCATTTGGGGCCCAGGAAGGCACCCACCAATAACCGTGTGCGCCAACCGCTTCAGGCTCTGCTGTTAATTGCAAATCATTATATCCCTGACATACCGAAGTAGGATTGGCAGAGACTGTTTCAAGATCATTTTCAAGTACAGGCTCATAAATGCCTGTAGCAATATTGATCGTATAATCACACTCAGATCCCGCGCTACCGTCAAAAACCAGCCAGTAGGATTGACCAATTACCAGGCCTGAGGCCTGAAGCGTAAACGTACCGCCCTGAGGCGTACCAGGCGTACAATCAAGTACGTTGTTGGCTCCTTGCCAGGGGCATGCATTAAGAATGGCCGCCTGTAAAGCACTCTGTCCTCCACTGCAATCGCCAACAGTCACTTCAAAAAAAACATCCGTAGAAGTTGCTATAAACTCAAAATATTGAGGATTATGAATAGCTGTATTTGGACCACACCAACCATTATATGGACCATCCGGTTGATTATCCTCAGTGGCATCACAAAGATTGTTAAGGCAAACAAGTGGTGCTTCCTGGCAAGAGGCTCCTCCTTCTTCAGCATTACATTGTGCATTAATGTTAGAAAAGAGAAACAAAAAGGAAATAAATAATACAACTCTTGTGCAGAGTGAATATCTGGCTGAATTCATGTAGGAATTTGTTTTAGAATCTTAAAACTCTTGAGAGGTTAAAAATAACAAAATTATGGCTGCTGACCTATCAACAAAATAGTATACATAGCGTCAGTTGTTATATAAGATACTGGAAGAGGCAATTTCGCTTACCGGAGTAGCGTTATCTCGCCATGAGCAACCTCGCTTTTGCCACTAATCAGTTGTAATTCAATAACATAGGGAAAAACCCCGGGATTAGAAAATTGTCCTGTAGACGTACGCCCATCCCAAAAAACAGACAAATCCATTGGATCAAAATTCTCCGCACCAAAGACAGCATTCCCCCAGCGATCATAAATAGTCCATTGAACCACCTTTTCTATGCCCCCAGTACTGTTAATTCTTATTTCATCATTGATGCCATCTCCATTAGGAGAGAAAACATTGGCTATAAATAATCTGGCCTTTTCAATCACATATACGATCATCTCATCTACCAGTGCACAACCTGACAAAGACGTCACTTGATAACCAAACGATGTGGTCTCCAATGGACTAACCTCATACATGGGACAATCAGTGCATAAAATACCATCCGAAAAATTCCATTGATCAACCATCATAAGATCGGGTGCAAGATCAGTCGTACCGGTCAATACTGCCTGCTCACCAATATAAATTTCAATATCAGGTCCTGCATCAACCGAAAAAACAACAGAAGTATCTATTTGCACTGTAGTATCAAAAACACAATTTTCCTGATCAATAATCGTCAACAAATGATTGCCTGGATTTAGCCCTGCAAACAATGGGCTGGCTTGAATAGCTCCACCATCCAGTTGATAGCTTATCATACCCACCCCACCACTGATGGCATCAATAGTAACAGACCCATTACCTTCTCCATGACAAACTGGTGAATGAACATCCAAAAAGGCATTGGTAATCGATTCAGGATGCTCTGCTACTTGAAGGCTATCCAACGCTATGCAACCGTTTACAAGATTTGTAATAGATAAAAAATATAAACCGGTATCCAATATATTTATTTGAGACAGTGATGGGTTACTCAAAATCAAGCCATCAAAAGTACTCCAGGCATAAACCAAAGATGGAGGATTCGGTGAAAAACCATCAAGCACAATCTCTCTGTTTTGACATCTCACATCACCCACCTGTGCAATTATGGCCATAGGGGCTAGTGTGTCAAAAGGAGGACTAATTGTGTCTCTACTTGTGCATCCATTAAGTCCAGTAACGGAGGTAATAAAGGGACCAGCCGTACTATCATTAATCATTGAATTAAGACTAATCGTATCATTGTTAATATCTACCCAGGCGATAGAATATTGTCCTATGTCAACAGCAGCTGAAATCGCAACGGAAAACGTTATGCACGAAAATGTATCTGATGTTAAGGTCACGTCAGGAAATTGCAATGAATCAATCGTTATTGTATCAAAGGCGATACATTGATTTCTTCCATGAATTTCCAGATTGTACGCTCCGGGTTGAGTGACAACAAGAAAAGAATCTGTCGATATTAATACATTATTTGGATCATACCAATAATATGATTGAACATTGTTTGCCGGCGTCACCATCAACAAGCCCGGTTGGTCACAGCGCAAAGAATCTACATTGAGTCCATAAGACGGCTGGACAAAGTTGCTATCCACCCGGATATCGTATGCAGAAGGGCAACCATTTGGTCCGGTCGCTATAAAATGATATAAACCAGGTTGATCCACATTCACAGACAACCCATTGAAATCTATTATGCCCGGGCCAGTCCATTGAAAAGTTGATACCGAATCAAGCGACTGTGCAAATATTTGAACTGTATCATTGCAAATAAGTGTGTCTGTTTCGAGAATTAAAAACGGGCTTAACGTATCAAATGGAATCATCACTTGCCTGACACTTTGACATCCATTAGGACTTATTCCTATCAACTTATGAATACCGGATAAGTTCGACATGAGGCTTGGCCCCTGAACAATAGTCAAATCTGGTAATTCCCAAAAAATGGATGAGTAAGTGTATCCTGGTTGAGGGACAAACTCCAGATCGGAAATTGGATTATGGCAATTTATGGTGTCTACTGTATAAGAAAAAGCTGGAATACGAAAATCCTCATAAACAAAAACAAAGGCAGTGACCTCACAACCTGTTAACGTGTTCGTCATTCGGACAATATAATTTCCACCGATACTTACCTGAATCATGGATTGATCTGCATCTGGTCCATTATAATTGAGCCATTCATACAGGTCGGCATCAGAAGAGATAACACCAATTGTCACCATCGTTTTAGAACATGTCAGCGTATCCGTCACAGTTTGAAAATCAAATACATCATC
The DNA here is from genome assembly GCA_037968695.1 of Saprospiraceae bacterium. GTDB lineage: Bacteria > Bacteroidota > Bacteroidia > Chitinophagales > Saprospiraceae > Opimibacter. Next base: position 27,747 of record JBBKWA010000087.1, on the reverse strand, counting down.
TCCCTGATCTATAATCACTGTATCTGAAATAAAACAGCCAGTGGGTGCAAAAACTGTTGCGATATAAGTACCCCCTTGATCCACTTGAACAGAACTCTGCGTACTAAAAAACCCTCCTGGCCCTGTCCATTCATAAGTTACCCCAGGTGTATTCGAAGAAACATCTAAGGTGATAATTTCATTACAATTTAATGTATCTCTTGGTGATATCGAAATATCTGGAATACTAAAGTCCTCATTAAGTAAGTAGGTATCTGTTCGAATACAACCGTTTGGGAAGGTAGCTGTAAAAATATATAAACCTGGATCTGAGATGATTGGTCGCCAAAAATTTGTAGTAAATCCATTTGGCCCATTCCATTGCCATCCAGCAAGTAAGTGTGGAAGTGCATCACCAAGCGTAATTTCTTGATTCTCACAATCTTTGTTTATCACAATGATTTCTACTTGAAAGGTGGAGGTGTCTAATCCAACATCCACTGATCTGGTCGTTGTACATCCAGCCATATTAGTGATATTCAACGTATAAGTACCTGGTACCGTAACACCAATATTAGGCTGTGTTGAGGTAAATCCCATTGGCCCATTCCACAAAACAGCACCATTGGTAGGTGTGAATATTGGTTTAATACTGACAATCGGCGTTGTACAAGTAATCGTTCCACCGGAAAAAAACACCTGCGGAAAGTTAGGGCCAGCAATGACATTCGCACTCCCTGATCCTTCACATATCCCGTCAGTAACATCCACAAAATATTGCCCCGATTGATTCACAGTTATGGACGAGCCACTAGTCGGTGAAGTGATATTTCCATTAATTGTTGACCATTGATATGTGAAAGGCCCCGGGCCTCCGCCGGGAGTTGCTTGAAGTAAAACATCTCCACTCCCACAAAACAAGGTGTCGGGTGTATTTACATTGACAAACAATGATCTTGGATGAATTCTAATCTCCACCGTTGTATCACATAAACCTGGGCCATCTTTTAGTTGATAAAACACACCATCAGTAAAATAATTCTGGCCTCCGTATGAAAACATTTCACCACCACACAAATCACCAGTGACCCTTATGGTGTCCGGTTTACCACTAACGTTTACTGCCACACAGGATGAAGTTAGTGCTGCACAAAGAAGGCCTTGATTGATTTCTTGAGTCAATAGGTTATAATCCCCTTGTGTTAATAAATTATTTACTCTTGTGGAATCTGCAATCAAGTAATTCAATCCACAAATAAAATAATTTCCAATAGGAGGTGTTATTGAAAAATTAGTACCACTTTGCAAAATCGTATTCCCTGATAGAAGAACATACTCATACGCATATATTGATGTAGCCGGTGGGTTACCACCAAAATCAATTACAATGTCAGAAGACTGAATATTATCTCCCGAACAAATAGCAAACGAAGCAGGTGATAGTGTACCTGCGTTAGGGGAACAGGGCATACATGCTAATCCTGCAGGGTTACAGAATAGAAGGCTGATTTCATATATAGTCCCCAGTTGAAATTCAGTATGATCCTCCACTATAATTTGCCACAATCCATTCGCTGAACCATTATTAAAATCTTCAAGACACCCCATTTGCGGATGATAGGTACCTGTATATGTTGCCAACGCTTGCCATGCCTGAACGTTGGACCAAATAGACGTAAATCCAGGGTCAGGTGTGGCTCCTGATAAACACGGCGCAAAATCAATATTCCACCTTGAGAGATTTGTTGGTGTTATCGCGGTTGTGGGAGGTCCTATCAATACCACTGAAGTACCTGATGGGGAAACCAGGGTAATAGTTAGATCGCCAAGATACTCATGGTCAAACTCAATTTCAATACCACATATTCCCTGCGTTGGACTCGACAAATTACTATCTACCAAACCCGAAACAATTAGTGATATGTTCGTTGCACCATTATCCGGTATCGGTGTGTCCACATCATAAATACATTGTGCATTTATGAAAGCATTTACAAAAACAACACCAATAATTGTCAAGTAAAATCTGGTATACTTTATTGTTGTTCGGGTCAAAGGTGTACTTAGTTTATTGTTCTCTTTTTATACGCCATTAAAACTTCAAATATAGAGCTATCTGAATAACAAATGGCGGCTCTGTTGTCCTACCCTTACCCTATTCTAAAAAGAGCCCTCCATTTGGAAAGGAGGGCTCAAAAACAAGAGAAATGGGCAAGTAAAATCTTTATTTTCAGTCAAACCTGAAACAGGTTTTTAAAATCAAATATTATCTAATAATGGTAACATCTCCCGCGAAATCAGCTCTTACATCATCTCCATAAACTACCTCTATTCTATAAACATATACACCAGGATTAAGTGTTTCACCATCAAATGTTCCATCCCATCCAATGCCAGGCTCATTTGGCGGAAATCCCTCCCGCTTATAGACCAGTTCACCCCATCTTGAATAAATTTCCATTATGCTTATTTCCGTGACATCCGCATCAGAGAACAAAGTGAATATGTCGTTCAATCCATCACCATTCGGACTAAATATATTAGGTATATATACATCTCTGTTTCGTACCACTTGATAGGATATTTGCTGATCAATAAAGCAACCTCGTATATCATACGCTTCCAGCGTAATGGTACTTGCCAGATAGGCTTCCAATTCAAGGAATAGGCAATTCGTACAAAGCACACTATCGCCCAACTTCCAAACCAAAGAATCCGGTGTAGTTGAAGAACCAGAATATATGTAGCTGAATCTAATCGAGTCTCCAAGATTAAATACTAGTGTATCACCAACAAAGTTGATAATCTCCAAATCAACTATGACCAACTCTGAAATTGAGAATGTGTCACTGACTTTACAACCTATCGCATCTGTTACTTCAATAGTGTAGGCTCCTGCTGCCAAATTATTGAACACGGGAGAGCCTACTGATAAAGCTCCGTTTAATGAATAACTGTATGGAGCAGTTCCACCAACAACACTGGTCACCTGCATTGAACCTGGGGGATCTCCTTCACAATCTGGGGAATCAACCAATAGATTCATCGCTGTTGGGAAAGTACCAATCTGGTCGATAACAACCTGATCTGTAGCACTACAACCTGTAAGTATATTGACCACCGTAAGAACGTAAGTGCCTGCAGCTCCAGCCGTTGCAATTGGCTGATTAGGATTCATTAAAACGCCATTAATTGTAGTCCAGGTGTGCATAAAATCACTCCCAACACTTGTTCCACTTCCACCAATTTGAGCTGAAGGCATTGTACAATCTATTGTACTCGTACTACCTGCATCAGCTATTGGATTTGCTTCTATGATTACTTCAACCGTCGTCATATCATCAGGACATGGTCCCGCACCCATGATGACATAAGCAAAAGTATACGTACCCGGTAACTGATTCACGACATTGAATGTTCCACTGTTAGGATCAAAAGCACCTCCGGTACTTGGAAATTGAGAAGATTCATTCCATTCGCCACCAGGATCAGCACCAATTAAAAGTGTTGATAAACTAACCACCTCATTTTCTCCAGCGCAGAAATTGACTGGTACAGCTGCAATGCCTGCTTCAGGTGTTCTAAGAACATTTATATTAACCGTTGCCGTGGAATTACAATAGGTTGCAAGACCAAATACTTCATACTGAAGTGTATATACTCCTGGATCTGCCATTGTAGCATTAAAAGAAGCAGGAAGCGTTAATGTAGCAGGATTCGAACCAGGAGGCGTGGTCAGTATACTCCATGTTCCTCCAGAAGGACTTTGAGGATCTACCAAGGAGGTAAGGTCCAGAACGCCTAATTGATTACAAAGATCCGGTGCAATGCTTAAAAGTACTTGTGGGCATCCACAATCCTGAATTGTCACTGTAAGTGGATACGACTGATTCACACAAGGGAGAACAGCAGTAGCTGTAGTATAAGTGAATGTATAAGTTCCTGGATTCAGGCCACCAAAATTGACCATGGAAAGATTAGACAGGTTAACTGTTGAAGGTCCTGAATTCTGAATCCATGATCCTGTCAAATCTCCTGCTGTAACCATTGAAGTAAAATCAATAATTGTCGTTGGGCCACCGGGCTCCTGCACATCACAAGCAGTAGCTGTTGGTGTCACAGTAGCTGAAGGTGATGTAAATGCGGTGACCACGAAGTCATCTTCACCCATACAACCTGCATTACTACTTACTGTCACTGAATAGGTACCAGGACCATTGACCATGACTGTTTGCGTAGTGGCTGATCCTGCATTAACGGACCAGATGTAATTATCAAATCCCGGGCCTGCATTAAGTGTAGTAGATCCATTATCACAGATTGTAGCGGTACCGGTAATATTCGGACTTAACAAAGCATTTGCCTCTGTAATAACTGTGTCATAGGCAATACACCCATCTGAGTCAACGACGATTACACTAATGGGTCCTTCTGTGGACACATTAATAAGATCAGCCGTTTCACTGGTTGACCATAAAACAGAAGCATATCCTGCAGGTACTTCAAGTGTTGCCTGATCACCAGGGCAGAAAACAAATGAGCCACTGATGTCCACTGTTTCCTGATATGGGTCGTTTACGACAGTTGTAGCATTATTAGTACATCCATTTACATCCGTCACGGTAACACCGTAAGGTCCGGCTACATCTATAGTAATTCCAGGAGTAATTTCCGCTGTATTCCATGTATAAGATACATATCCCGCGGTGGCGTCCATCTGTGTATTTCCACCAACACAAAAATCAGGGGATCCAATGATGGAGACAAAAGGCACTGGAAAGTTTCTAACTGTAAAAGCTGCTGTACCAATACATCCAGAGGCATCCACAACAGTTACAGTATAGTTCCCTGGGGTCGATACAGTTACGGTTTGTGTTATAGCCCCTCCTGTATTTGCAGACCAGGCATAGCTGGTATATGGTCCGCCTGCATCCAGTATCGTAGATTCTGAAGTTTGGCAGATCGAATCTTTTCCAGTAATGACTGGTACAAAAGGTGTTTCGATTATTGTAATACTGGCCACCGAAGTACATCCATCACTGCTTGTGACAGTGACTGAATGTGTGCCATCATCAACCATTACAGATTGTGTGACTGCAGCATTAGACCAAAGATAAGTTGCCCCGGCAGGTAACGCCGTAATTGTTGCCAATACATTGGCACAAATTGCTGTTGGGCCGGAAATACTGGAAGCAAAATCCCCTGTGACAATTGTCATGCTGTCAATACCAATGCATCCATCCGTGTCTACAACAGTAACAAAGTATTGGCCGGTCGTGGTCACATCAACTGAACTCGTCGAGGCCCCTCCGGCATTTGGCGACCATTGATATGAAACAAATCCAGGATCTGCAGTTAACGTTATTGTTTCTCCTGTACACATAATGTTATCGCCCTGAAGTCCAGGATCAATAGAAGAATTCTCGATGACTTCGAATTGCTGTGTCGCTGTACATCCGTTAAAATCATAGACGACAACAGAAAATATTCCAGGTGCGTCTATTGTAATTTCGTTGATACAAGTTGGACATTGAAACCAGATATAATTATCCCAAGGTCCTCCGTAATCATCTGCATCAATTGTCACAGATCCTCCGGGACAATATTCAAATGTATCCGGCATCACAAACGGAGGCTGAGGGAAGGTAAGAATCTCCATAGAGACTTGTCCTGTACAGCCAAATTCATTGGTTACAGTCACAGTGTAAACTCCAGCGTTATAAACTTCTATTGATTGCAAACCGTCCGCTCCACTTCCGATAGACCACTGGTAATCTTCATAATCAGGGGTTACAATAAGTTCAACCGGATCTTCAAAACCACAAACGATAAGGTCAGGACCGAGATCCGGCATCGGCTCCGGTTGAGATTCGATTTCAATTTCTGAACTATTTGTACAACCGTTTTTATCTTCTACTATGACGGTATAAAGACCGGGAGTAAATGCATCGATATTTTTTCCTGATTCCGTACCTTCCGGTGTTATCCACAAATAAATATATGGTGGTGCACCCATTGAGGCCACACCAGCTAGTTCTGTAGATTCTCCTTCGCAAATGGCTAAAGCTCCATCCACAGCATCAATATAAACCGATGGCGTTGGGAAAAAAGTGATGTCCACTGAATCTTTACCTATACAGCCTTCACTATCGGTTACAACGACCAGGTGTTCACCTGATTGATTTGTTGTGATGACTTCCACGGTAAGATTTGACATATCAGGCAATGTCCATACAAAACCATATGGATCCATCCCGCCCGAAGCAGTGACTTCAAGACTTATATCGCCATCTTGAATACATTGTTCAGTAATGGGCGCGATAATATCAACCGGGAAAGTAGTATAAACTGAAATAACCATTTTGGCCGTTCCAAAACAGCCTATGTCATCAGTTACACTCACAGTATACTGTGTTCCATTAACAGGATTGGGCACTGTAATGGACGGTGTCGTCTGACCACCAGGTGACCAGGCATATGCATAGTTCCCGGATCCTCCTACGACTTCAGGGGTAATTACATAAGGAGTCGTCGGCGTGGCACATAATACAAGTGGTTCCAGCGTAACCATAATCCTTGGATATACTTCTATGGTAACTTCTTTTTGAAAGACCGGACAAGCACCGCCGGCGAAACCGAGGAAAGTATACACGACTGTTTCAGGGTCGCTACCATTGTTTGTCAATGTATTAATTATTGTTGTCCCAGGTCCTCCGGATCCTGGTGTTGCTCCTGTGACACCACCGGGATCGACGGTCCACTCCCAGTAATCTACGCCAGGTTCATCAATCGAATAAACCATTTGTTGCCCACTGCATATTGGGTCGAGTTCATCAAAACCTTCCATGAGCTCAGAGCAGCACATAGGGACAGTCACGAAAGCAGGTTGATCAAGGTTACATACACTGGCACTACCTGTCCAGGCACCTGTTTCCCCATCTGCCGTAGTAAAGAAGCCTAAACTTAATGTCATGGTTGAGGCATCTTCAAGGCAATCCGGGTATTCCCTTACATTCAGGTCAAAACAAAATGACCAAGGGCCCATACCTCCTCCACACGAATTTCCATCACCCCAATCCACACGAATTGGAGGGCCGGGGTCAGGACAACTTCCATTAATTCCATAAGCAAACCAACCACCTGGAAGAATTGTACCAAGGGGTGATCCCCAACAAGGATTACAACATCCTCCCATCAATCCTCCTGTATTCGGGCAATCCGGATCATAGAGAATATTACACATATCTATTGTTCCATTGCCATCAAAATCACCAAGCTGATAAAATACGTGGTCATGGTGATAATCTACATCGGTGAACCAATCCCATTGGGCGGCACCATAAAGCCCATTACCTGCTTGAGGAATTGGGTTACCATTTACGGTTGCGTTCAACGGCTGACCATCAGGATCAAAAGAGCTAGGATCCCATCCGTTTCCAAAAACAGGAATCAATCCCTGGAACCATTGGCATCCGTTATTTGCTGCTGTATAAGAATCAACATTCATGCAAATACTTACCGTCTCTCCTGGAAAGAAAGGACCTTCTAAAGGTCCATTGGCGGATCTGCCTGTAATTTCAATATCCCGGGCAGTTACGCAGTTCGAGGCAGAAGAAATCGTGTTGACACAAATTTCAAAATTACCGCCGACATTATTTAATGAACTCACTGCGATATAGTAAATAGAACTGGCGCCTACATCAGAACCAAAAGCTTCTGCTTCTCCATTAGAACCAACAACACAAGGAAGATTACTTGTCGTCAACGGCACTGGCGTTAGTGCATCACAATCTGTTGTTTGCCAAAATAGCGAAATTGTAGGGGCGCTAAAGTCATCACTTGTGACCTGAATATTCATCAGTGTAGCTGCACCATCTGTGTTTACCTGAAACCAAACTGTAGGGAAATCGCCAATTCCGCAAGAGTTATTAAATGTTTCCGGGTCAGCAAAAAGGTTACAACCATCCATACAAACAAATGCCATATCCGACATCACATCAAGGATTGGTGTCGCCTCTGCACATATATCATTTTCAAAACAAGGGGGAACTTCATCCACACAAATCTCAAAATCAGCTTCATTGACTGTGGACGTCTGTATTGACAAGTAATATGTCACCGTCTCATCTATAGGTCCCCATTCTAAAACATCTGTTGGTGGATCTCCACAATGAAAGAAAGATATCGTTCCTGGTTGAGTACAGTCAGGTACTTCCCATAAAATAATTGATACCTGTGCTCCATTAGGGGCATTAAGAAAGCTAAAATCTAATTCAAATCCAACATTATCCGGATCATTCATAGACAATGTATACCAAACTGTACTTTCGATAGAACTCTGACAAGCCCCTGGAACAAAATAGCCTTCTGAACTCGCATAGATTGTGGTCCCCATCTCACAGCTACCGTCGGTAGGCAGTGCAATAGCATTACAGGGTAAGTCATTTGGTGGAGGAACCGGATTAAATACATTCATACAAAAATCACCCACCGCATCGCCATCAAAACCAACGGCAAAATAATAGGTATTTCCGATGACCAAATCATCATAATAGCCAAGGAAATTGCCAGCAATACATCGAATTAAAATTGCACCTGCAATTTCGCAAGGTCCACCAGTAAATTCCACCAAAGCTATTTGGGCATTTTCCGGAAATGATGGATCAATAGTGATCTCGACATCAGGACCTTGGGCTACAAAAGAATACCAAATATTTGTACTAAAATCAGGATCCCAGCATCCAAACAAACCAACGTCTGTTGATGGCCAGTCATTATTTAAATCAACACCATTAATCGTTGTATAACACGTCGTAGGATCACTTAACACATTGGCAGGTATCATCACAGCCATATCACAATCATCGTTTGGTGCAGGTACGGGGTTATCAACACACAATTCATAATCGCCGATACCAAGTCCGCTAAAATCCGAATTTTGAAATCCTACAACTACATAATAAATGTCCCCTATGATTAACTCATTATCTAAAACGATATGATTCGTTCCCGTGGCACAGCCTAATGTAGTAGCTCCTGCAGCAACACAATTTGTAGCAAAATCCATAACCGCTACTTGCGAAACACCAGGTCCACCTACTGGTACATATACATCTAAACTGACACCCTGAGCCACAAATGAAAACCAGACATTATAGGTAGATCCCATGAAACAGCCTGGTATTAATACATCTGTTGATGGAAAATCATTGTTAGACATGTAGCACGCATTATTAAGAATGGTTAAAGGCGTTGCTGTCATACAATCATCATTTGGCGCAGGGGTGGGGTTATCTATACAGATATCAAAATCACCATCCGCATTATTCGAAAAGGCAACCATCACATAATAGGTATCGCCAATGGTAAGTGTATTATCTGTGATAAGCGTTGTCCCGGTGACACAATCAACTTCCTCAGCATCTGCACCACTACATGGTGTATTGGGAAACTCAATGATCGTGATTTCAGGTGTACCAATGGCATCTGTAACAATGATTTCAGCACTCACTCCATTGGCTACAAATGTAAACCACATGTTTTCATTAGCGCCGACCGTACATGATCCAGGCCCAATATCTTCGGTTAATAACACATTATCGGTTATTGTCAGACAGGAGCCATCAAGAAGCGTAATCGCTGTCGCCATACCACAGGCATTATTAGGTGGTTGTGCTACGGTATATAGGTAGGAACCCATACATAAGCATAGCAGAAAAAGTCTTGTTAACATGTTGAATTGTATAATTACTTGCCCAAATAAAAAAAATTAGCCCAAAATGGTTTCTCAAAGTCATTCACAAGATACAAATTATATATTGTTAAATTCCTTATTCGCAGGAGATTATATCTCCATTTTTAGAACTCAAAGTAAATAATTTTATATATAATGCGCTATTATTCAATAATTTGTGTTTTAACACTCAAGTTATACCCTCTCCTTATGGGTTTATCACCTTTACTTCAAAACTGACTGGTAAATGACTTTTATGAAATACGAAAAAACACCAACAATATACCTGATACAAAGGCTTAATAAACCGCTGCCTCGTGTGGCTATTACATTAAATTTACTTTCATCATCCTTGGCAGCCCTTGCAGATCAGCCCTGATTTCCCCTTTTCCCCAAATATTGCCTTCAAATAAAGAGTTAATCTGAATCGTCCTGAATTCGTTCAGTTCCAAATAACACAATCCTCCGGAAAGCAATAGATCAACGCCTGATTCACTGATCCGTCTATAGAAAATATCCACATCTGTATCTTGGGGAAATAGAGCAGTTTTTGGTTCATACCTGAGTTGGGTGAATATTTCCTGAGGAATCAACGCCTTGGAAATATAAGGTGGGTTACTAACAACCAAATCAAATTTGCCGAGGTCGGCAAGATCATTTTTCAAAAAATCCATTTCCCTGAATTCAACTTCTGCGTTAAGTGCTAAGCTGTTCTTTGTAGCCACCTTGAGAGCCTCTGCCGAAACGTCAATGGCCACCACGGTGCATCTATCCCCCAGTTTCTTTTTCAGGGTCAATGCAATACAACCACTCCCTGTCCCGACATCAAGAATTCGTACGGACGACCGACCGTCGTGCTTAAAGTCAGATAAAATCCAATCAACCAATTCTTCGGTTTCAGGTCGAGGAATCAACACATCACGATTAACCAAAAAACGATACCCAAAAAACCAAGCGTGACCTGCGACATATTGAACCGGTTCACCTTCTTGCAACCTATTTAAAATATTATTCAGCTTTTCCTTCCTTATGAGTAAATCAAGTTCACTCAAATCAGACAGCTGATCAAGTATCTCTTCTTTCACCCAACGAGCAATACTGCTTGCTTCACGACCTGTAGCAATTTCGCGCTTTAGGACCAGCTCTTCAATATACTTTATATCCCAAATATCCATTTCGCAGCAATGAAACTGGTGATTAAAAGCCCTGCATACATGACCCAAACGAACGGGTTAATTAATGCTGCAGGACTGATCCCATAACGCCGGTAGACGATGACCAATAAGATTACCTTTTCAGCAATAAAAGCGATTAAGGTGCCGAAAGCAATCCCTACTAAACCTAAATAGGATAGTAATAGAAGACTAAATACGACATTGATCGTCAGCTCAATAAGCGATACATACCATAATAGTTTTGTTTCTTCTCTGGCAATCAAAATGGACTGCGGGAAAATCAATTGGGTTAACACCAATAATAAATACACATTAAAAATAATCGCACTTGCTTCGTATGCAGCACCAAAAAACCAGGCAAATAACCAAGGACTAAACAACATCATCAAAACGACTAATGGATAAGTTAGGTGCATCAATTTTGTCGATCTGGATCTTAGCTCCCCTATCGCTTCCATCGCTTTTAGTTTTGGAATCATAATGGTGCTCAAACCCGCTGCCAGGGCTACAACAACCGGAAACTCCCGGGCTCCATATCTGAAAAACGCAAATGTAGCATCATCAAATTCACGTGCTACCAACCACAAGTCAAAACTCCTTGCCATACCGGTTGAAACAGCATACATTGCCAAAGGCCAGGTCACCGGCCAAAGGGATACCAGTATCTTTTTAAAGTTAAAGCTTCGAACAAAACTTGTTTGAAGAATTACCCATGCCAAGCCAACCAAAGCATAACTCACTAAGCCAATGAGGATACCAAAAATATCAGGCATCGTGGCATAGCCAATCCAGCAAGCAAAGGCAGGGCCGAACAAAACATAAATGGATAATAATAAAGCATTGCGCTTTCTTAAAACCCCAATAAACGGGGCAACCCAAAGCGGGATAATCAGTGCCTGATAAAATGCAAACAAATTAAGTCCGGACAAATATTCCCGTCCAACAAACAAGGGCAAAAGGATATTTTGTCCTAAAACTAAGATGGCTACGGCAATGCATGCTGCCAGTATAAAAAACAACAGGAACGAAGAACGGTCATGTGTTTCCTGTGCCTGACCAGGATTTGCCAAATACCCCTTTAGCAAGGCATCAGACCAGAAAAAAGTAATTAAGTAGCCGCACAACATCAGCATCTCAAAAACCCCAACCTCCTCTACAGGCAGTGATCTGGCGATGATAATAGAAGAAAAAATCACTCCGACCTGTCTGCACAGCATAAAAAGCTGAGCCATGCGCACATCATCGTTGGTCATTTTGCGAAAAAGTGTAATCAATTCCATTTGTTCCGTGAAAGATGGTAAAACCAAGTGGATTACCATAACCTGAATAGTCTGAAGAAATAACAACTACACACTATTCGGGCATAAATATGCAAAATCAAAGACTATTGCATCTTTTAAGTAGTAAATGTTTCCATAAATATTATTCCTATGAAAAACTCAATCTTAATTAACCAAACAATGAATGATGTGATTTTCGAAAATCGGAATCAATCCTATGGCGCCTATTATTTGCGATTGCATTACGAAAGTATCATGTCCAAAGCTATGTTTTACGGCCTCACGCTCTTTGTGTTTATTGTTAGTTTTCCATTAGTTTATAATTACCTCAATGCACCTGTTACAGGAAATCCGGTCACGCCGACCATGACCCCTGTGATCCTTTTTGAAAACAATAACCCAATAGCAAAAGTGAAAGAAGTATTTGTTGTGAAAAAGCAAAACAATCCTCCTTCCAAACCACAAATAAAATATGTGGCACCAACGATTATCCCGGATGATTCTGAAACAGAAGAGCGTAATCTTCCTACGATAGATAGTTTAAAAGGAATTCAAATTGGGGTGATCGATGTTGATACCGCAGGTGATCACCGAAATGATGGCATTGACGGAGACATTTTTGTTACTAATGAAAACGGAAAACATGAGAACGGAATAAATGAAAACACAATTGAAGTTTTTAATGCATATGCAGTACAGCAGCAACCTGAATTTCCAAATGGCATTACTGCACTGTATGCTTTTCTGCAAGACCATCTAAAATACCCCCTACTGGCAAAGGAAAATGGAATTGAAGGAACTGTGTTTATTCAATTTATTGTGTCAGTTAATGGCGCTATAGCGGATGCCAAAATTTTGCGCGGGGTGAATGGCAGTTTGGATAAAGAGGCACTGCGCGTTGTCAATTTGATGCCGGCCTGGAAGCCCGGAAAACACAATGGCAATCCTGTGCCAGTTATTTTCGTTTTACCGATAAAGTTTCAAATCATCTAATGCGACCACCACGCTTCTGTTGAATTTTAAGTATTAGTTTATATCTTGAATAATTATGGAATCACATCAATTCAGTTTCACTTATACGATTTGCAAGGATAAGCGATCACTTTCCGCTGCTGATCAATCCTTGATAAATGAAGCCGTCATGGCGAGCCAACAAGCTTATGCTCCCTACTCAAAATTCAAGGTGGGTGCTGCTATACGGACGATCGATCAAAAAGTATTTAGTGGGGCCAATCAAGAGAATGGAGCTTTTCCTGTTGGGCAGTGTGCAGAGCGTGTAGCCTTGTATTCCATGGCGCATGCGCATGGCCGAAAACACATTGACACGATTGCAATTGTTGTGGATAATGCACAGCAAAAATCTCCGGCAAGTCCTTGCGGATCCTGCCGGCAATTGCTTAATGAGTATCGAAGCAATCAGGACACGCCTATCCGTCTCCTGCTTGCATTAGCAAGCGGTGGACAGGTGATTGAAATAAATGATATAGTGGATTTGTTACCTTTTGCTTTTGATGGGTCGTTTCTAGGGCAATAGCGATTGTCATTTTTCTGCGCCAGTACCCTATAGGCCATTTAACCTTCTGCTTCCAATATCAACCCGGTCACGACATTCAGATCATCTTCTGTATCTATTCCTTTGGAGTGAATTTCGGTCTCCAGGCACTGAATAGGCATGCCATTGGAGAGCCAGGTGAGTTGCTCCAGTCGCTCCATTGATTCATATGGATGGATCGCAAACTTTTCAATTTCAGTAAGTGCCTTTGCTGTATAGGCGTACATGCCCACATGTTTAAAGTATTTGCCATGATCCAGCCAGCTTTCTATGGGAAAGTCTCTTACAAAAGGAATCGCCTGCCGACTAAAATACATAGCCTCCCCTTTTGTGGTAACGGTCACTTTAACAATATTCGGGTTACTCAAATCTTGAGCGTTTACAATTTGATGCATCAGAGTGGCTATTTTCATTCCTGATTGCCCAATGATATATTCCGCCATTTGATCAATTAATTTGGGATCGATTAACGGTTCATCTCCCTGTACATTGATAACATGTGTGACCATGGGAAACTGACCAAGGACCTCGGCGCACCGAAAAGTACCTGACGGCTGATCATATCTTGTCATGACCACATCATAGCCAAGCTTTTTGACATGGTTGTAAATCAGAATATCATCTGTAGCCACACAAAAATGATCAATGAGTTGAGCTTGCTTTACCCGCTCACACACTCGCTGAATCAAGCTTTTTCCATTAATCATGATGAGGGGTTTTCCCGGTAATCGCTGAGATCCGTATCGTGCCGGGATAATGGCCATGGTACAATATGCGTTCATAAGTATTGTCTTATTCTATGACAAAAGTCAACAATTTTTATTAAATATTACATTTTTGTTTAATATGTAATACCTTTGTCTATAATTAACTGGCTATATGCGTACCACAATACTCCTCTTTTATTGCCTATTCTCAGGTATGATCTCAAGTGCTCAACCGCTTTCCGAAAATGAGCAGACTCAGGTATTTATCCATTATATAGACCCCTTTGGCCTGGTTATTATTGAGGTCATTGAGCCCGGAATGACATTTTACAACCTCAAAACCAGGTACAATATCGGTATTGACAAGCTTTTTGAAGCTAATCCCGATCTGGATCCGAGCGCTATTCCATTGGGGTATCCAATTCAAATCCCTGTTTATCCCGAAGCCATATCATTTTCACCTCCAGAAGCCGGAGAAGACAGCATCCCGATATTTTACCGTGTACAGCCCAAAGAAACCCTTTATAGAATCTCAAAAGTATATCTGGGCGTGTCTCCTGAGAAGCTAATACGGTTAAACCCCAGAATCGAAGAAGGTTTAGCCATTGGTCAAGTCATACACTTAGGGTGGTACAACCCTAATAAACAGGTTTCCATATCCACTGAGCTGATGCCTAAGACTACTGCATCACCAGCATTATTGGCTTTACCAATGGACTCCACAAACTATATAAAGGCTAATGCCTCAACAGTTGTGCCTTCTGATTCCAGTTCAATAAGGTTGAAGGATAGTGCAGCAATATTTCATGTGACTGATTTCGCGGTGCAGTATGTGAGTGAAGGAAAAACAATTATTGAACAAAAAGGGCTTGCTGTTTGGAAGCCGGGGAGTAGTCAATCAAATTATTATGTGCTGCATCCTACAGCGATGGTTGGGTCCTATATGGAGATCACCAATCCAATGTTGCACAGGACTTTAACTGCTAAAGTAGCGGGCAACATTGCTTCCGGCCTCTACCCACCCCAAGTTGGTTTAGTGGTTTCACCTTCAGTGGCCAGGGCGCTGGGCATTTTAGATCAGCAATTTTTTGCCAGCTGGCGATTCGTTGAGTAGGGCTAATTTTCGCATATTTGCGGTCGATGAAAATAAGTAAAAATGTACTGGAGACAATAGGCAATACGCCCCTTATCCAGCTCAATAAAGTAGTTAAGGATATTCCGGCGCTTGTGCTTGGAAAAGTGGAAACCTTTAATCCTGGGCACTCCATTAAAGACCGAATGGCCGTTCAAATGATAGATGATGCGGAAGCTGAAGGGCTGCTTCCTCCTGGCGGTACGATCATAGAATGCACCTCCGGAAATACAGGGATGGGCATTGCTTTGGTAGCAGCTGTCCGGGGCTATAAATGCATTTTCACCACCAGCGACAAGCAGAGTAAGGAAAAACTCGATATGCTCAAAGCCCTTGGCGCAGAGGTCATTGTTTGTCCTACCAATGTGGGTCCTAAAGATCCGCGGTCGTATTATTCTGTAGCAGATCGATTAAGTAAGCAAATCCCAAATTCATACTGGTCAAATCAATATGACAATTTATCCAACCGCAAAGCGCATTATCTAAGTACAGGTCCCGAAATATGGGATCAGACAGATGGAAAGATTACGCATCTGGTGGTTGGGGTTGGTACCGGTGGGACGATCTCCGGAACAGCTAAATACTTAAAAGAAAAAAATCCAAATATTCAGGTTTGGGGCATTGATACGTATGGCAGCGTATTTAAAAAGTTTCATGAAACTGGCGTATTTGATGAAAAGGAGATATTCCCTTATATCACTGAAGGAATCGGCGAAGATATCCTCCCGGCCAATGTGGATTTTTCACTGATTGATCATTTTGAAAAAGTAACTGATGCGGATGGTGCGCTGGCTGCCAGAGACTTAGCCCGAGAGGAAGGATTATTGCTTGGCTATTCAGCTGGAAGTGCACTTGCCGGGTTGTTACAATTGAAGGATCGCCTGACTGCAGAGGATGTTGTGGTGATTATTTTTCATGACCACGGCAGTCGATATGTTGGGAAAATCTACAATGATGACTGGATGCGGGAGCGGGGTTTTATCAATAAGGAACTTATGGTTAAAGACCTCCTCAAAGCCCATGCAAACCAAAAATTAATTACGGTAGAGGCAACGGATATGGTCAGGCAGGCATTACAATTGATGAAGGAATACGATATTTCTCAAATGCCCGTTATGAAAGAGAATAAAATCGTTGGGGCATTGTCAGAAAACGCATTGTTAACCTATATCCTGGAAAATCCATTAACCCACGCGGAAAAACCTGTCGCCGACATAATGGATGAACCATTGCCAATTGTTGAAGAAAATCTCGCCGTGAGCCAACTCAATAAATACATTACTAAAAAAGTACCTGCTGTCATGGTGAAAGATCAGTCAGGGAATATGCACATACTCACGAAGTATGATATCCTGCAAATGATCTAATTATGGTGCGATACATTCGTTTATTCCTGTTACTCAATCTACTTCTTGCGTTACCTGTAATTGGTATGGCACAAGACAAGTTGTTTACACAAGCTTTCGCTCACCCACTTGATCTTAATCCTGCTTTTGCCGGAGCGATTGATGGCCGTTACCGAGTGACGGTGGCCTATCGGGATCAATGGAAAAGTTTTATAGAAAGCCCCTATAAGACATTCGGCATTTATGGCGATTTTAAAATAGTGCCAAATGAACAGAACGATGATTATTTTGGTGCAGGGTTTTCCTTAATTACTGATCGCACGGCATTATACAATGTCAATCAGAATATCTTATCATTATTTGGAAGTTATCATAAAGCGTTGAATGCAGACAAACGGAAGTATTTATCCGCAGGTTTTAGTTTTGGTATTGCACAGCGGAATATGAATTATGAAAACATTTATTTCAATGACCAGTTTGATGGACTGGATCAATATTCCTTGAGTACTTCAGAGTTATTACCCGCCAATAACTTTGCCGTTATGGATATAGGATTAGGCGTGAGTTACCGGACTTCGCTTTCCAGATACTCAAATCTCTCGTTTGGTATCGCCGGTGATCATCTTACCGGAAGCTCAGTATCTTTTTATGCCCACAGTATTGAACCAGATCCAGACATCCCGGATGTTACAATGGATCGCAAAATCACTGCTTTTTTATCCATGGAGCTCGCTTCAAATCAATACATTTCCTTGTTGCCTAGATTATTGTGGCAAGTAGAAGGGTCACATCAAATGATCGCTGCTGCCGCCGTGGTGAAGTTCGACATTACTAATTATGATACAAAAGCATTGCATCTTGGTGGAGGGGTAAGATTTAATCAATCGTCTCCTTCCGGACTTAATGCCTCAGCATTGTATTTGATGATGGCGTATGAAATGGAAGGATTATTAATTGGCCTTAGTCACGATATTACTTTATCCAATCTAAATATACTCTCTCCTGGCAAAGGAGCATTTGAGCTTTCAATAAGCTATACAGGCATGTACGAAAACGAAGATGCGATGTGCCCTACTTTCTAGAATGACAATTTCCAGAAACAAACATTATAATAAAACTTAAGAAGATAATGTGATGCACTCACATTTCGGCAGAAAACCGATTTGTTGATGCGCAATCTTCAAACTGCGATTCGCTAGAGTCGGACATTTTCAACGATCTCCAAACCAAAACCAATTAACCCAACGCGTTCCACATGATGGTTGGACATTAGTTTCATTTTAGTAACGCCAAGCTCTCTAAGTATCTGTGCTCCGACCCCAATATCGCGTTGTTCACTTTCAGCTTTTTCCGTTGTCTTACCGGATAGCTCGTTTAGGACTTCCAGTACATTGTCTGATTGTTCACGATGCCGCATCAAAAGAAAAACGCCATTTTCTTCGGTTGCAATTAATTCCAGAGCGTGATCTAATTCTTTACCCGTATTACCAAAAATCAATCCCATCAAATCGCCAGTTCGCGACATGCTGTGGACACGGATAAGTGTGGATTGTGGTAAAGAAGGATTCCCTTTTACCAAGGCTAGATGAACATCATTGCTGATCATTTGTCTGAAAGGAACGACTTCCCATTCGCCAAATCTTGAGTTTATTTTGTAGGACGGCATTCGCTCTACGATTCGCTCCCGCTCCATTCGATAAGCAATCAAATCCTCAATGGAAATTATTTTTAAATCATGGTGATTTGCGATTTCCAGCAACTGTGGTAATCTCGCCATCGATCCATCCTGATTGAGAATCTCTACTAAAACCCCAGCAGGAAAAAATCCACCCATACGCGCAAGATCAATGGCTGCTTCCGTATGTCCACTTCTTCGCAATACACCTCCTGTTTTTGCTCTCAATGGAAAGATATGTCCTGGTCGCGCATAGTCATCTGATTTAATCGTCGGGTCTACCAATGCACGAATTCCTGTGGAGCGATCCTGCGCCGAAATACCGGTCGTACACCCTCTGCCAATTAAATCAATGGAGACAGTAAATGCTGTTTCATGCAGGGCTGTATTGTCCTTCACCATCATCTGCAAATTCAACTCCTCCACTCTGGTTTCATCCAGGGGAGCACAGATAAGTCCTCGCCCATGGGTCGCCATAAAATTGATGATCTCAGGGGTTACGCATTCGGCCGCACAAATAAAATCGCCTTCGTTTTCACGATCTTCATCATCGACCACAATGACAACTTTTCCAAGCCGTATATCCTCTATGGCGGATTCAATTGAATTTAACTTTGTCGTCATATTCATCACTTCTGTTTCGGTATGCATCATTCTTTCGCGTACAAGTTTTTCGAACCAATAAACGCCTCAAGTTTTTTTACCTGATCCTCCCATTGGTAGTTAGCCCGAACAAATGCCTGTCCGGCAGTAGAAATAGTACTATATAACTGTTCATTTTCCATAAGGTTGTGAACATGGTCTGTTAATCCTTCCAGTGTATCGGCAACAAGTATTTCTGCATTCAGATTAGCGCCTATGGCGTTATTTACCATTGTCGTGGTGACACAGGGCAAACCCATTGCCATTGCTTCCAGAATCTTATTTTGAAGACCTAGCCCTGTAAACATTGGTGCTACGAAGATACGTCCATCTGCATAAGCCTCCCGGATATCTTCCACCCAGCCTCGCACAGTTACTTCTTCAAACTGTCCAAGCTGTTCGATTTTAGGCCCCGGTCTAGCCCCTGCCAATAATATATTAGGCGTTAATCCCCGCGTTTTCAAAGCAGGCAAAATCATTTTTACAAGATACTGAGCCGCTGTTCTGTTGGGGCCATATCCTAAATTACCTACGAAAACCAGGTCAAAAGCAGGCGCGTGTTGATGGTTCGGCACAAATCGGGCATCGACACCATTGGGCACTACTAATATCTGATCATTCGAAGCTAATTTAAGTCTATCGCGGTCCTGCCTGGAAATAATAGTATGCTTGTCAAAATCCTTATAAACGGTACGTTCAAATGCAGCTAAACGCTTTGACTCCCACCTAAATAAGAACCCAAAAGGTTGATACTTTTTTGCCAGCTGGGCCATTCCTTCAGAGAAGACATCCATATAATCCAGTGTCTTGGAAAACGGCAGTGCTCGAACATAAGGTGCAGCTCTTATCAATTGACAAATCACGTGATCCGGCTCCAAATGGATGATGTGGTATTGGACACTGCGCTTAATCGTGCGATCAAAAAAATAACTGACTTGCAAGGGCAGCCCTTCAATCCATCCGAGGATTAATTGAAATGGCAATAACCACTTTCTGATTTGAAACACTTTGATCGTGCTGCAGAATGGTTTCATCGCCTCCAGATGTTCAGGAGCAACAGGCTGATGCGCAATCGCCACAAGATGCACTTCATGATTTACACTCAGTGTCTTAATCTGATGAAATGCCCTTAGTTTGTCCCCCTTCTCTACCGGGTAAGGAAAACGTGGTGTAACAAATACGATTCGCAAACTGCTGAAATTAATTTATGGCGTCAGAGAAGGTTTGGGTTCTTTCTTAATAGCATAATCGCTATCCTGGAGCAAAGATCGATATATGTTTAAGATCTTCTGAGCAGCATTCGCACTATCAAATTGATGTTCTGCATTTTGTTGCGCCCAATGTCCAATCGAAAGTGCTTTTTCAGGATTTTCAACGCATAGCTGAATGGCTTTAACAAATTGATCTTCATTTTCTGCGAGCAGCAAATGTTCTTTGTCTTTTCCTTCAATTCCTTCCTTTCCTACAGCTGTGGTGACGATGACTTTTCCCATCATCATACCCTCAACAATTTTTACGCGCATTCCACTTCCAGAAAACAATGGAACGACCATCACTGCGTGCCTATTGATAAAAGATGCAGCATCCGGGACCTCACCATGAATTGTGACACCAGGAAGGTTGAGATTTAATAAACTGGCAGGTGTATTTCTCCCGGCAACATGAAATGTTAATCCGGGCCACATTTTATGAATCCTGGGCCAACAATTTTCTAAAAACCAATTCAATCCTTCGGCATTGGGCATCCAGTCAAGCGACCCTATAAAGCAAAGGGACATATTAGGACCAAAATCAGGCATTTTATACGGATAGGAGGCAATATCGAAACCAATCGGAGCAGACGAAGCCCCATTGACATAACCTTTATCAACAAACTGATTTAAATCTCTATCCGTCAGTGTAATTAGGTAATCATAAGCATGAAACTGCTCGATTTCATATTGCTTAAGCTTTCTGGTCAGATAAGCCAGGTATAATTTGCGCAGGTTTAGTCCCGTATTTTGAGTGATTCGCTCCCAAATTTCGTGTTCTACATTATGGGCGCGCATGACAATTTTGGCCTTTGAGTACTTCCGGATAGTGTCGACATAAGGCGCCAGATAGAGCGTCTCCAACTGAATGATATCAAAGTTTTGACTGGTCAGGAGCTTAATCAACTTTGCATTGAATGCTTCTGACCTAAATCTGCTGATATGATAAGATTCTCCTGAAAGAATACTGGCGAAAGCCTTCCACGGCTTAATTGAATTATCAATATCAACTGTGTGTATTTCTTTAAAATAATTGTAGTCCGGTGGCAAGGTAGAAGTATCACTGTAATGTTTTCTCGTATTCATACTGAGAAGTGTAAGATCGCATCCTTTGTGGTACAGTTCTTTGCACAGATTGCTCACCGCAATTGATTCACCATCTTTTAGCGGATACGGAAATTTTTTACAGAGAAAGAGAACATTCATACTTCTAATTCGGGAGGGGGGGAACAAAAATAGTCATTTTCAGGAGGTGTCCATAAAAAATGTCTGAAATTTGGTGTCTTTCGGCCTAACTGGCACGAGTGCCGTTTATTTTGCAAATTTGAGGCTTAATGCATCCACAAAAACCACCCAATTGGGCCATAGAGGCTGTAGACTTAACGCGAAGTTTTGGTACACTGGCAGTACTGAAAGGCGTCAGCATTGGGGTTGAGCGTGGAAAAATGGTTGCTATTGTTGGAAAATCAGGGTCCGGCAAGAGTACGCTGCTGCACATTTTGGGTACGCTGGACACGCCAGATTCCGGCTCAGTGACTGTCTGTGATGTGCCTATCATTAATCTAAAGAGCAAGTCCCTATCTGCATTGCGAAGTAAACATCTGGGTTTTGTCTTTCAGTTTCACCATTTACTGCCGGAATTTACCGCATTAGAGAATATCGCCATGCCTGCGCTTATTGCCGGAAAGGGGAAGCGAGAGGCCTTCAAACGTGCCGGAGAAATTCTTGGCTATTTACAACTCGGCAATCGGGACACACACAAGCCAAATCAACTATCCGGTGGGGAACAACAGCGAGTGGCCATAGGTCGGGCATTAATGAATGAGCCGGATATAATACTTGCTGATGAGCCTTCAGGAAATTTAGATACGGAAACCTCCATTCAGGTGCATCAATTACTGCGAAAAATCACTACCGATATGGGGAAGAGCTTAATTATTGTCACGCACAACAATGAGCTGGCCGCTTTAAGTGATGATCTCTATGAGATGAAGGATGGCCTGCTGACGAAATCGAACTGAGCTATTATAGGATAAAATCAATTTAGCCAGGCACTTATGTAAGTTCCTTCCGGGTCCAGTTTTTTACTAACCAAGTCATAATGAATAGTCCGGTCTTCGCGGTTGTCCGGCCCTACCCCAGCGAGGTTTAACCATGACACCCAATTGCTGCAAGGGTCATAGTCAATCAGTCTGGATTCGAAATAAGAGGCTCCTAATCGCCAGTCAATCTTAAGCACTTTGATCAGATAATTGGCGACAACTTTTCTTAAGACATCCGGCAACCATCCTGTACTATTTAACTGGTGCATGGCTGCATCGATGATGGGAATATTGGTTTCACCGTTTTGCCAAAGTGCAAACGAATGCGTATTCTGGCCAAAGGATAATTCTTTCTTACTAATTCCAGATTTGAAAAAGATATGATCTCCGTACTTCTTGCCCATCATTCGCAAGTAATCTCTATATATTAAATTCTGACACAGTTGGGCGCCTTCATCTCCCATCGACAGTGCTTCCTGATATACTTTTTTTGGTGATAAACATCCCATTGATATCCATGGGCCAAGAATAATCCCTTCTTTCAATAGTCCGATCTTTTCATCAAGCGACCCTTTGCCAAGAAGCACATTCATCCCTTCGGACTCTCCACCTGAAAAGTATTTAATATAACCAGGGTTGGCAGCGCTGACCAGGTCCTTAGGCAATGGAATAAACCCGGGATCAAGACCTTCCGGAATTGGTGGAATATCCTTTGGTCTGCCGAGCGGCTCACGCACAGGGACAATGTGCTCTACCTCTTTTCTGAAATTTGCGTAATTATCCGGACAGTGTGTTATCGGAAAAGGAAGATCTGCAGTGTGGTACAACATTTTTCCCCTGCAATATCTTAGCTCCCGGCCTATGGACCAAAGTTTTTGTTCTAACTGGTCCTGCACATTGACTTCATCGCGGGTCCGCTCCCGGTTACAATAAATCCATTTACTTTTTGTTTCAATGGCAAGTTGGTACAGAATCTCCTCCGGGGCACCAATCCGCACGATCAGATCAGAGCCGAGGGCGCGTAATTGCTGCCTAAGGTCGATGATGCTTTCAATAAGAAATCGAATTCTAGCTTCTCCGCTTCGATTTCCTTTCTGATCCAGGACGTAAACGGGAACCAAATAATCAGAATTCCTTACAGCTTCTAACAAAGCTTCATTGTCATGTAGCCGAAGATCCTGTCGAAACCAAATTATTGTGCTGTCCATAAAAATGTAGAGGACAAAGGTAAGCTGATTTCACTATGTAAGGCATCCTGCTATCTTTGTCACCACATTAAACAACATGGAAATGAAATTTTTTTCTTTTATCCTATTCTTTGCGTTGGTGACCATCTCCTGCAAACCTTCCGTCACCGATGATAAAGCAACAAAAGATACCCCCAATAGTGAGTTAACTTCTTTAGAAGCCCAAGTCATGTTGATTCATGACGAGGTGATGCCTAAAATGCAGGACATCACTAAAATCCTGGCAACACTACGGAGTTATAAAGAAGATGCAAAAGTAACCCCTGAAGAAAGAGTTGTTTATCCTGAAGGTATCGACAATGTGATGAAGGATTTGAAGCTTGCTGAACAAGGCATGTGGGACTGGATGAAAGCCTATAGTGATACGAAAGCACAGTTAACACCAGACCAATTAGAATCTTTTTATAAAAAGGAGCTTGAAAGTGTGACTAAAGTAAAAGAAAGCTTGCTTTCTGAAATTGAAAAAGGGAATGCCTGGATTGCAGCAAATCCTAAATAACATGGAAAATATGAAAGCTTATCATACGCTTACCGGTTTATTTCTTGTTTTACTTTTTTTGTCCGGATGTAAGTCGGAGCCTGAGCGATTGCCTTACCTCGGCAATATTGAAGTAAAAGGATTGGATACCTTCTACCATTTGATCCCTGACATCACACTGATTGATCAGGACAGCCAGATTCTAAAGATTGCTTCGCTTGATAACAAAATCGTACTGGCTGATTTTTTCTTTACATCGTGTCCCAGTATTTGCCCTAAAGTAAAAAAGCAAATGTTGCGATTATATGATCGTTATGAAAACGATGATCGCGTCTTGATGATATCGCATACGATAGATCAACGGCATGACTCCGTAACGGTGTTGAATCGATATGCCCATAACCTTGGTGTAGATACCGAAAGGTGGAAATTTGTCACCGGCGAAAAGGATTCTATTTTTCATTTAGCCGATCAATATTTTGTAAGTGTTATTGAAGATCCATTAGCCCCTGCAGGCTTTGATCATAGTGGTCGAATCATTTTAGTGGACCAACATCGCAGGGTGCGAGGCTTTTGTGAAGGAACCGATCCGGAGAGCGTCACTGCATTTTTTAATACAGTTGATCAGCTTCTTTTAGAGGCTTATAAGTGATCCTTTGGTTAAGTTTTGAAAGCGTCATGCGCTTTGATCCCGTTCTATTTTGTACCTGATGTATCGATCCAGATTCCTGTATGTTTCATTTTTCTGCTATTTCCTGGCAATTATCGCATGTAAGCCCCATCCCTACAGCCAGGGAGAGTTGATTTATGCTTTTCACTGCGAAGGGTGCCATATGAAAGATGGCAGTGGTCTGGCCGCCCTGATTCCACCCCTTGATTCCGCCAGACTCACCCTTTCCGATCCGGCCAAACTCGTCTGCCTAATTCGTAAAGGACTGCCTATCAATACCTTTACAGGCCAGCAGATGCCTTCAAACACGGTCCTCACCGATGTGGAAATGACAAATCTGATTAACTTCTTAGGGGTTAAGTATGGCTTATCTCCACAAACGATTATGGTCGCTGAGGTAAAAAAGATGTTGGCTGGTTGTCAATCTGAATAATCAGGCTTTCTACCTATCCAAAAAAGAGTATTTTTACCATCCTTAGAAATGGTTTTATCTGATGAATAATACAATGGCAAAATACCTATTAAACAGTCTGTTAGTTTCTTTAATCCTTTTGAGTGTATCGTTAGGAGCAAATGCTCAAACATATCTCAAGGCTTCGCTCAGTATCCCTGCAAATGCAGGTGTGCTCTCTGAATCCTGTTCAGGACCTTACGAATTAATTCTTGAGCGGGGTGAAGACAATCAGGATACCACCTTGATTTTTATAAGCGATTTTGGTGTTGCGCTTAGTGGGACAGATTATAATTTTCCTCCCGGATCATTTCCAGTGCAAATGCTACCGAAAGATTCAATCGTTGTGATCCCTGTCAACGTCGTAAATGATGGCACGCCGGAAGGGCTTGAAACTTTAGCCTGGGAAATTGCTTTTCTCGCCGGGATTGAATCCGGTGTGATCAATATTGAATCAGGCATTGTAGATAAATATGAAGTAGCGATTATCTCCCCTACGGATACAATTGAATGGTGTCGATATGCGCCACTTCAATTGATGGCGTCCTCCACTGCTGAGATCACCTGGTCACCAACATTTTATTTTGATGATCCATTTGGATCGGAAGTGACCGCAAGGCCATTCCAATCAGGTTGGGTTTTTGCTACAGTTGGTACAGGAGATTGTGAGGTATCTGACAGCGTTTATCTGGACCTGGCGATTGTAGAGATTGGCGATGAAGACACACTGTTTGTCTGTGTTGGTTTATTAGGTGTCACTTTAGAAGGAAGTCTGCAAGGCCTTGCGACTACGTTTGATTGGATTCCTTCATATGACGGGACATTGAGTGATACGAATAGCTTAACACCGTTGGCAAACCCAATAATAACTACCACCTATATCCTGCAATCCGATATTGGGGTGTGTATTGCATCAGATACAATCATTGTACGGGTAGACTCGCTCCCTGAAGATTTACATATAGACATTGCCCCATTAAAAGGGCATTATTGTGCCGGTGAAATTGTGGCGCTTTTCTCCCCATCCTTTGATACATTATCATTTCCTGATCTAACGTTTCTATGGAAGCCGGATAACAATACCTATCTGTCTGATCGGATGCTTTTAAATACAGCGCTTGAACTTCAGGATACGACTTGGTATGTTCGTGAAAACAATAACAACGCTTGCATGTCCGAGGATTCTATTTTAATTATTGTGATCCCATCCTCCGTGCCGCTTTCTGTGACTGATACCACATTATGCCCTGGAGAAATGTTTAACGTTGTTGTACTTTCCAATCAGGTCACAGATCCGGAGTGGACGCCGGAAGAAGGCTTAAGTTGCACGAAGTGTTTAAACCCAACGATCACGGTTATTGGGTCACCTGGATCCACTGTGGTGTATCAATTCTCTGGAATGATTCTGGAGTGTCCTGTAGGTGCAGCATTGCCAATTATGATCCCACCTTTTCAACAAATTAATGTATCTGGAGATAACAACGTTTGTAAGGGAGAGATGACGCAGCTTGACATTTCAAATCCAGATGGATTATCCAATTTTAATTGGTCCATTCTGGCAGGAAATGCCTCACTGAGTTGCTCAAATTGTCCTAATCCGATAGTCACCGTTAATGGAATAAGTGACATCGATTTGTTTGTAACATCAGATTCATCAAATGAAGGATTTTGTGGTGCACAAGGCTCTTATACGATTGAAGTAGGTGATGTTGAGATGGTATTTGGACCAACATTTTCTGCATGTTTAGGAGATATGATCACGATTTCCACAGGGAATCCCAATTATACAGATGTAGAGTGGTTTGATCCAACTGGGGATCTTGAACTAAGTTGTTTAAACTGTGACTTTCCAATAGTCAATGTCAATTCAAATGGTAAAATTGGATTTAGAGCCAATGTTGACGATCCAGACACGTGTATGGTTTCAGGATTTGTTTTTATTTCCGTTTATGTAAAAGATGAGGGTGGCCTTTCTCTAATCCCACCTAGTTCAGATCCAATCCCGCAAGGGAGTGAGGTAACTGCCATATTAGGCGTTAATCCTTCACCTACATCGATCCTTTGGACTATCAATGGTTCATCGGTCACATCTAGTGAAATATCGATTACGTTCAGTGCTGAAAACGTGGTTAATTTTATTTCAGCTGAATATATTAATAGTAAAGGTTGCGTACAGATAGATACGCTTTCTTTCAGCACGGTTCCTCCAAGTTATGAGATTCCAAATGCGTTTACGCCTAATAATGATGATCTAAATGATAAATTCAAAGTGATCATCAACGGCAATATTACTTTGGAAAAATTTATGGTTTTCAATCGATGGGGACAAAAAGTCTATGATGTAAATGATGGCGCTTCGGATGGATGGGATGGCCGGTTTAAATCAGA
>JBBKWA010000086.1:0-40030 GCA_037968695.1 Saprospiraceae bacterium | reverse complement strand
AGACCCTGCTGTTAGCCGAAGGCGTATACAGCGGGGGAAAAAACAACTTTGCGTCTTTGCGTGAATTTTATCATGGCATAGGAAAATCAAACTATTTGTTTGAAGGATAGATAATAATGAAAAAACAACTTCAGAACATTAAAGCACCTATTGCAAACGAGCTGGAAGCTTTTGAAAAGCATTTCAGGGACTCCGTGCGAAGCAGGGTGGCTTTGCTTGATAAAATCATGCATTATATCGTGCATCGAAAAGGGAAGCAGATGCGACCCATCTTCGTCCTTCTCTCTGCTAAAATGTGTGGTGATATCACACCCAAATCATATACTGCTGCTTCGCTTGTTGAATTACTACATACGGCCACACTGGTACATGATGATGTGGTGGATGACTCGCACCAGCGGAGAGGGATGTTCAGCATCAATGCATTATGGAAAAACAAAATTGCGGTGCTGGTTGGTGATTATCTACTTTCTCGTGGGTTACTTGTCGCGCTCGACAATGAAGCCTATGATATCCTCCAGATTATGTCGCGTGCGGTGCGGGACATGAGTGAGGGCGAACTATTGCAAATAGAAAAAGCCAGGCGTCTTGATATATCCGAAGAAGTATACTTTGATATCATCAGCAAAAAAACTGCTTCGCTTATTGCTGCCTCCTGTGCAGCCGGGGCGGCATCGGTGACGGATGATAAAGAAACGATAGAGCGCTTCTATAATTTTGGAGAAAACATCGGTATTGCCTTTCAAATTAAGGATGATCTATTTGATTATGGAGATGCTGATGTCGGGAAGCCTCGAGCCATCGATATCAAGGAAAAGAAAATGACCTTGCCGCTGATTTACACCTTGCAACAAGTCAGTTCTTCGCGTCGAAAAGAATTGATTAGGACGGTGGAGAAGCACAACACAAACAAAGTCAAAGTCAAGGAATTGATTCTGGAAGTTTATCAAAGCGGTGGTATAGCATACGCTGAGCAAGTAATGGAACAATATGTTCAAAAAGCGCTTGATATCGTAGAAGCAATACCTCCGTCTCCCGCTACTACTTCTATGAAAGAATTAATCTCTTATGTTATTGACCGGAAGAAATGAAGAGCTAAGAGCTAAGAGCTAAGAGCTAAGAGCTAAGAGCTAAGAAAAACAACCTTTTCAAAATTGTGGTTTACAGTATAGACTTTCCATCATTGAGTTTAGAGGGTTTAGCACTTCATGCCTCACGGTATGGTTGTTTAGAAGGTTTAGTTTTAACCCTTCCTTTTAAGTTTATTTCTCTGCTCGAATATAAAAATCAAAAAACTAAACTTTCTCAACTAATGGCGCCGTAGGCGACATGACTAAACCTTCTCAACGCTCTGCCATTTGCTTAAACATCAATCCGCTTAATATCTGCACCGATCGCATTCAGTCGACCATCGATGTTCTGATAGCCTCTATCAATCTGATTGATATTATGGATCATCGAAGTGCCTTGAGCAGATAAGGCCGCAATCAAAAGAGCGACGCCTGCCCGGATGTCCGGCGAACTCATTTCAATACCTCTCAATTGATTTTTTCTTTCCATTCCGATCACAGTAGCACGGTGTGGATCACAAAGGATTATCTGTGCACCCATGTCAATGAGTTTGTCGACAAAAAACAAGCGGCTTTCAAACATCTTTTGGTGGATGAGGACACTTCCTCTGGCTTGCGTGGCGACGACCAAAACGATGCTCATCAGGTCAGGTGTAAAACCGGGCCATGGCGCATCATAAATGGTCATAATCGACCCATCAATAAAGGATTGTATTTCATAGACATCTTGTGCAGGAATAACGAGGTCATCGTTATCAATATTAATTTCAATGCCAAGTTGTCGAAAGACGCGAGGAATTATCCCCAATTCCTTCACCTGGCAATCTTTAATGCGGATATTGGATTGGGTCATGGCTGCAAGACCAATAAAAGAGCCTATTTCTATCATATCCGGAAGAATACGATGCTTCGCTCCACCTAATGCTTCAACACCGTGCACAATGAGTTTATTGGATCCCTGCCCTTCGATCTTAGCACCCATCGCTGTGAGCAATCTGCACAGTTGCTGAAGGTATGGTTCACATGCCGCATTGTAGATCGTGGTGGTGCCTTTTGCTAAAGCAGAAGCCATTAGAATATTGGCTGTACCGGTTACTGAGATTTCATCCATCAGGATATAAGCCCCCTTTAAACCATTTGGGGCTACCACATGATATTGATTGGCATGATCATCATAAACGAATTCTGCGCCAAGATTTTGGAAACCGTGGAAGTGGGTATCAAGACGACGTCTTCCAATTTTATCCCCTCCTGGTTTTGGCAAAAATGCTTTTTTAAATCTGGCGAGTAATGGACCTATCATCATCACACTTCCTCTGATGCGACGACTCTTTTCTTTAAATGTCGGTGATTCAAAATGATCGAGGTCAATATCTTTTGCCTGAAATTTGAAATGTCCTTTGCCAATTTCCTCAACCTTTACACCAAGGCCACGCAACAAATCAATGAGCATATTGATATCGATGATGTCAGGGATGTTCGTAATTTCAACGGGCTCATCCGTCAGCAATACTGCACTTATTATTTGGAGTGCTTCGTTTTTTGCGCCTTGGGGATAGAGGTCTCCAGACAATGTTCGTCCTCCTGTTACTTCAAATGCTTGTGACTGACTCATAGTGCTTTAAAGGTTATTCTTGTAAAAGTAACTAATTCACAACGTATTACAATATTTTTTAATGTATTATATATCGTTACTGGTTGGCTAACAATATACTTAAACGCAATTGATATATTGAAAGACAACTAAAACACGCAACATACAAAGTTCAAATAAAAAAACCTGCCTGAGAAATCTCAGACAGGTCTTATACATATTTAATCACGATAATCGTACCAACGATTTATCTTGAAGCAACACCAATCATTGGCCTCACTTTTCCATAGGAAGTTGCAAGCCCTGTTTTAAGGTTTATATAAAACAATCGATAAGCGTCCTGTGTGGTATCATCACCTCCGCCAATTGTTCCCCCACCATCAGGCATTGGAAATCGGCTATGGCCAAACTGCACAGCAAAGGCAAGGTTTTTGTTCGTTATTTCAAAACCACCATCTCCTGACCAGTAAAAGCCCAGAGGCCCTACTAATCTCAACTCACTTGGATTGGCAGGTCTTTGTCTGTAGAGTACAGCGTTAGCTATATCAATAGAATATAATTTCGAACTCGAACCAATTCCAGGAAAACTATACGCAACACTATTAATATCTGCAGTAAAGGAATTGATTTGCTCATCAATAGCAATGACGGCTCCTGTAGTTGGGCTGATTCTAAGATTTTGCCCTGTGTCCGTGATCAATCTTATGACATCCATTTCCGGATCAAAATCAAAAGCGACCATTGCTCCGGAAACTTCTGGAGCCAAAGGTGTAGTCGAAACTTGTGTCGCTAAGCCTGTTTGGCTATCAATAACATAAATCAAATGCATGCTTGAAACGCCATAAAGCCCATTTGTTCTTGGTCTGGTATCGATCGCTAAAACAACCTCTTGATCGCGCAGTCCGGAAATGGGTATCGTCCCCATATCCTGTGCTGGAGGACCGGACATAAAATTGACTAATTCGTTGTTAGGCGAAAGCCCGATAAGGGCAGTATTAGGAATGACTCCGGTAGTCAGCCCCCGGGTCTCTATCTGTGTGTCATCCAGAGGTAAAGTGGCCTCATCTTTTGCACAACCGGCTGCAAACAAAAATCCGGAAAGCAATAACACCTGATAATATACTTTAAAATTGAGTCTCATATGTAGAAGTTTAATTAGTGACAATTGACTACAAAGGAGAGAGAGACTAATAAAATATTGAATGTGCGTTAAACACTAAAGTAAAATGCAAAACTTACAAAGGGTGAGGATTTATAAATATATCCTTTTGACCTCTTAAAAAGACAAATAAGCACTAAAATATTGTTCTACCTACCGAAATTCAGGGTTTACACCCATCCGGATGATTGGTTTTAGGCCAAGAGCAAGGAAATAAAATCCCTGTCTCTTGCACTTAGCGTGGCTTTTTCTTCTAGCAGAAAGGAGGAAAAGGCAGAAAAGCAGGGGATTAACGGGACACGTTCAACGGATAACAGATTTCTGTTGCCTGTAGTTTGAGGGATAGGGGCAAAAAAAAGAGGCCCGCTATTCTCAGAACGGACCTCTATAGGTTATTTCCGGGTTTATCACCAGGAAATCAGGTTGGTTTATTCCTCGACAACTTCAAATTTGATAATTGTCTGAACATCTGGATGGAAGACAATGGTCGCTTCATAGCTTCCTATTGTCTTTACTTCTTCGGCCATCTCAATTTTCTTACGAACCACTTCAATGCCCGTCTGTTCCTTTAAGGCATGCATGATTTGTAGGCTGGTCACACTACCAAAGATCTTTCCGGTAGTACCTGCTTTTGCGCCAATTTTCAATACCTGATCTTGCAATTTAGTTGCCAGTTCTTTGTATTCAGTGATACGATCAGCTTCATTAGCAGCTGCATCTTCACGCAGTTTATCGAGTTTTGCAAGATTTGTAGCATTGGCGGTAAGCGCCATTTTACCCGGGATCAAATAGTTTCGGGCATATCCTGGTTTTACATTGACCACTTCATGGCGTTCGCCAAGGGTACCAATATCTTTTAACAATATAATTTCCATAATGTCTTTGTCTGTTGATAAATGATTACTTCAATAAGTCCGTTACATAAGGCAGTAAAGCCAAGTGACGCGCACGCTTGATGGCTTCAGATACTTTACGCTGGTATTTTAATGAATTACCAGTGATACGACGAGGAAGAATTTTTCCCTGCTCATTTAGAAACTGAGCGAGAAAATCCGGGTCTTTGTAATCGATATGACGGATGCCGAATTTCTTGAAGCGGCAGTATTTTTTACGAAGCTTTCCAATATTAGGATTGCTGAGAAATTTAATATCTTCTTTTGTTGCCATGATATATTAAGTTATGACGATTTAAGGAATATGGGAAAGCGATTTACTCTTCTCCCTCTGCAACTTTTGGCTTTTCAGCCTCGGAAGCTTCTGCCTCCACTGGCACTTCTGCAACAGGCGCAGCTGGTTCTTCGACTTTCTTTGCGACTTCTTCAGTAACCGTTTCTGCTGGTTTCTCTGCTGCTGGCTTTTCTGCTGCTGGCTTTTCTTTTGCCGCTACTGTATCTGCAGGTTTAGCTGCTTTCTTTTTCAAACGCTGAACTTTTTTAATAAGTCCGTTACGCTTGTCTTCATTGTATTTCACACCGAATTTATCAAGTCCGATCGTGAGAAAGCGCATAATCCTTTCGTCACGGCGCAAGGCCAGTTCGATCGGTGCAATGGCTTCACCAGTTTCTACTGCAAACTCGATGGTGAAATAAATTCCAGAATTGCGTTTATTGATTGGGTAGGCTAATTGTTTAAGGCCACCATCATCTAAATGGATGATTGTACAACCTTGTTTTTTAACCAGATCCTCATATGTCTGCCTGATGGATTGAATCTCCTCATTAGACAATACTGGATCGACAACGAATGTTAGTTCATAATGCCGCATGGCTTTTACTTGGATTTGTAGCCTGCACACTCCCGAGGGCTGCAAGCGCGTTTTAATGAAATTATGTCAAAATTGGGGGGCAAAGATAAGGAAAAGAGCGAGTTACGCAATTATTTAGGGTGATTTAATAAAATAGGGCCAGTGCGCAAAGATGAATCTTAAAGAACTGATTATCAAATATATAGGTCATTCAAAATACTTAATTTCAAATGACCTGTTTCGGTTGTATAGGGTTAGGCCAGAATAATGACCGTTTGATTCACTTCCAAATCTCCCAACCTTATCCTGGCAATATCTGGATCAAATCAGGTGAATTCATACTATTTATCAGCAATTAGCATGGGGGTATTTTGTTTTTTGCAAATATTATCCTAGCCCAAAATGAAGGCTGCAAATCATCCTGACAAAAAATTATGCAAATTCTTTAGATATTAAATTTATTTTTGCTGCTTAAATCATTTACAACAAATAGCTTATGAAAAATTTTCCACTTTTTACCCTTATCCTCATTGGATTTGGCCTATTGATTTCCTGCAAAAGTGTTGAAACAAATGAGACCGGAACCTATGGTGCTGGTGTAGCAGACCCGGCATCAGCCGTCAGCTTTGCAGACGTTTTTACGCAACTAGATTCTGCTGATTCTTTGAATGTAACCATGAAAGGAAAAGTGGAGAGTGTCTGTCAAACGAAAGGTTGCTGGATGAATTTAGTTGATCCATCAGGTACAACAGAAGGAGAAATATTTGTTCAGTTTTATGACTATGGTTTTTTTATGCCTAAAGATCTTTCGGGTAGCGAAGTTATTGTCGAAGGCAATGCTTATACTCAAGAAACAAGTGTAGAAGAGCTGAAACACTATGCCGAAGATGAAGGGCAAAGCGAAGAAGAAATTGCAGCTATTACCGAGCCCCTATTTGAGAAGAAGTTTATGGCAACTGGTGTGGTCGTGGTGAAGTAGCTAAACTCATAGCGCATTGGTCATCCTTTTAAAAACAAATATGTCGTCCTTTCAGGACTCTGGGTTATTGTGTATTATGAGGCAGGACTTTGTCCTGCCCTGGCAGATATCATCCCTTCGGGATTTAATTTTTGATTTTCCTGGGCACATGCTCTCCCCCAAAGGGGTGTTTTGATACTTCCATCTGTATGACCGATTAGAAAATATTTTCTGCGAGTTCGGCGGGAAACCTTTTTTCAAAAATCAAACTCTCTAAACCTTGGAATCGTAGGTGACCATTCTAAACTCTTTGCCCTTTTTGAGATGCCAGACTTATAGACACTAGACTTCAGACCAGTTATACAACTACGAAAAACTATATCGTTAGTTCACTCCCGCTACCTTCCCGATCTATCGCTAGGGCGGGATCTACGTTTTACTCCGATTTTCTCTTTCAAGCTTTCTCCTCCAACCCAAGCTTTTCGACAATCAAATCAATATCAACATACTCCCCTATAAGCTCAACTGCCCGACGGACTTTCCAAGGTGTATCACGATTGATTTTTACCTCTATTTTACTGATCTGGAGTACCGAACCATAAGTATCCAATTCGGTCCTGACCATAGGGATTTTGTGCTTGATGATATAGTCAATAGATCGACTTTCAGGGGTACCCTGGCCAGTCAGCACAATACCTGAAAGTGGTGATTTCGAAGTTCGCAATACTTGCGTGATTGCATTAATCTTTTCCAATGCAGGTTCAAGCTGGCGTACGGCAGCCACTAAAAGAATGTTTTCAAACGATTTTAGTTCCTGCGTATCCAATAAAGAACCAGCCATAATATCGCCCACTTTGTTGTCCAGGTTTTCAGGATTATGGGTCACCAAGCCGGAAATAGAATCCATCACCGTCCGCATGACCGGATAGGCAAGACTTTTCTCATAAGGGATGCAACCCAATAAAGGAATTCCTTGTGGCTCAAGCCACATATTCAGATAGGAACGAACTCTCTCCATTTTTTCCGGAATCACTTTATTGACAATGACGCCCAGAATCGGTACACCCTCTTCTCTAAACAAAGCCAAATTCATATTGAGCATATCAATTGTACTCCCGATTCCACCTTCGACTACCATAATCACTGGTGCATTAACGATTTTGGCTACGTGCGCATTGGACATCTTGGCAATACTCCCCACACCGGGATGCCCTGTTCCCTCAAAAATGACCACATCATGTGTTTGGGCTAATTCTTCTGCAGCATTCTCAATATCTGTCTCTAAATCAAACTCTTCAGGATGTTCTAATATTCGGGTGGTCGCACCTCTGCCAAGAATCACCGGGCTGTGTAATTTAGGATCAAGACTGAAATCAATAAGGTCAGCAAAAAGCACTGTGTCTTTATCTACCCGAAGATTATCCACCTCCAATGATTTCTGCCCTACCGGTTTACAATACCCAACTTTATATCCTCTTTTTATCAGTGCAGAAACTAAACCTAATGTACAAGTGGTTTTTCCCACATGTTGGCTAGAAGCAGCGATATATATTTTTCCTTTCATTGTCCATTCTTGTTACCGAAATATAAAATACTTCAGATGAAAATAATACAATAAGACACGATAAACTTTTCACTCCCAATGATAAAATCATACTCCTTCAGCCAGAAAAGTAAGTGCCTCCCACTAGTCCTCTTGTGACAAGCACGATTTTTTACTCTTCAGAATCCAGTTAGTTTCGCTTCCAAATCAAATTGTCTATTAGCCGGACCTCTTCGACGTAAACAGCACAACAAACCACAATCTGATCGGCATCACCCATTGCTGTCACTGATTCCAATGTGTATCCATTGACAACTTCCAGGTATTCAGGATTAAAACCATCTTGTCTCCAGGTTTCGAAAATTTTCTCACGAATCGTATTCACCGATGCACCATTTTCAAAATCAATTTGTCTATCGACAAGGCACTTGTGGATGCGTCCTGCTTTCTCCCTGCTTTCGGGACTGAGTCGTACATTTCTCGAGCTCATCGCCAATCCATTTTCTTCTCTAATTGTAGAGCACATGGTAAGATCAACAGGGAGCTTAAAATCTGCAATCAATTTCCTAATAATAGAAAATTGCTGAAAATCTTTTTGGCCCATAAACAATTCATCCGGCGTTGTAATTTTAAGGAGGCGATGAACCACTTCGGCCATTCCGGCAAAATGTCCCGGGCGAAATTTGCCTTCCATTGTCAGTGCTGATACACCAGGATCGAAAGCTATTGAAGTGGAATTGTCTTTAGGATAGATATCCTCAACCTCTGGTAAAAAAACAGTGTCTACTCCACTCTCGTACAGCATTTTTAGATCCTTTTCAATAGGCTTGGGGTATTTTACCAGATCATCTGGATCATTAAATTGCTTTGGATTGACAAAAATGGAGACAATCGTGAGATCGCAGCTTACTTTGCTTCTTTCGACCAACGACAAATGACCATTGTGCAATGCGCCCATCGTTGGAACAAAACCTACTTTAGCACCCTCTTTTTTTTTCTTTTCCACCCATTCCCGGATATGGGCCACACGCTTAAAAATGAACATTGGCGAATTCGTTGTGTTTTAACTAAAGTTTTGATCTGTAAAATAGCGGCAAAAGGTAATAAAATCAACTGATAGCGATTATTCTGATGCCAGAAATCAGGCTCAAAATACAGTCTAATAACCGTTCATAAGCTTTAAATAAATAGCTCTCGCTTCTTCAATAAAAAACGTTACAAAAGAGAATTTGTAATCTATTAGATGCTTTTCAACTGTTTAACATCATGCCATTTCCAATTAACCCTTACTTTTGCCCCCCATGTTGATATACGTACTTAAATCAAAAATTCATCGGGCGATCGTCACCGAGGCCAATCTCAACTATGTTGGGAGTATCACTATTGACGAAGATCTGATGGAAGCTTCCGGGCTTATCGAAGGAGAACGCGTCCAGATCGTTAACAATAATAATGGTGCCAGGCTGGAAACCTACGTGATAAAAGGTGAGCGCCATTCTGGGCAAATCTGCTTAAATGGGTCTGCTGCCCGTCAGGTTCAAATTGGGGATGTGCTTATTATTATGGCCTTTGGACTTATGACGCCTGAAGAGGCAAAGGGGTTTAAGCCGCAGAATGCCTACCCAGATGTGGACAACAAGATTAAATCATAATCAGTGGCCATTCCAAAAGGAGTTATTTCGTTTATTAAATTCACTCTGTTTACAGGGGTCGGTGTGCTGATATTATTTCTGGTCTACAAAAGCCAGAATGCCTCTTATGTGGCCGATTGCGCACTGAAAGGCATTCCGGATAGTGAGTGCAGTTTAATGCAAAAATTAAAATCAGATTTTGCCGGCGCCAATTACTGGTGGATTCTTGTCATCGTTATAGCTTTTATCCTGAGCAATATCCTTAGAGCACATCGATGGCTTTTACTAATCAAAACTTTAGGTACCAAGGCTCGAATGTCAAATGCCTTTTTCACGGTCATGGTTGGTTATTTTGCCAATATGGGGTTACCCCGGGTCGGTGAAGTCGTCCGAGCAGGGCTTTTTGCCAAATATGAAAACATAAGTGCCGGGAAAGTCATGGGGACCATAGTCGTCGATCGGATTCTCGATTTACTCAGCTTGCTTTTTGCGATAATTCTTACACTTATCCTTCAAGGTAGTGTCCTTCTTCATTTTTTTGAAGATAAATTCGGAAACTCCATTCTCGCTCAGACGTGGATCTATATCGTTATGGGTTTGGGCTTTTTGTTTTTAGTAATGGCCTATCGTTATCGCCGCATCATCAAAAAATGGAGCTTATACCACAAAATACAACATCTTGTAGAGGGGTTCAGGGATGGTCTCAGGAGCCTACGACGAGTAGAGCAACCATGGATATTGTTCCTGGATACTGTTGGCATTTGGGTCCTGTATTACCTCATGATGTTTCTATGTTTTAAGGCCTTCGAACCAACCGCTCACTTGGGCGGAATGGCCGGATTAATGGTTTTTGTGTTCGGTGGATTGGGTATTGTTTTCCCTTCTCCCGGCGGTATGGGGACTTTCCATGCGATGGTGATCATGGCACTCGCTCTCTACGGAATCGATGGCAATGATGCTTTCTCTTTTGCAAATATTCAGTATTTTTCGATACAGCTACTCGGTTGTGTCTTGATGGGGATCATTGGACTGATCGTATTGCCCATTATCAACAGGAAACCAAAGTCAGATGACCTCAAACCGGAAACCAGCACAGTCTAAAATATTTGACCGACAAGGATTAGCGGATCAGATTGCGCTTTGGCGTAAAAATGGGGATCGGATTGTATTTACCAACGGATGTTTTGATATTCTGCATGCAGGTCATATCCGATATCTGGAATCTGCCGCATCGCTAGGCGATAGAATGATCGTAGCAGTAAATGATGATGCTTCCGTGCAAAGACTAAAAGGTCCGACACGGCCCATTAATGTTTTAGATAGTCGGCTTTACTTAATGGCTTCGCTGAGTTGTATTGATGGTGTAGTTCCGTTTCATGAGGATACCCCTCTGGCGATGATCAACGAATTGCGTCCTGACATCCTTGCCAAAGGAGGAGACTATGAACCTGATTCAATTGTTGGGGCGAATGAAGTTAAAAGCTGGGGCGGATCTGTAGAGGTGATTCCTTTTGTAGCTGGCTTTAGCACGACCCGACTCGAGAACAAAATACTTGAATTACACCGTAAAAAAACAGATGAAGCATGAAAACGAAAGTTAGTGAAGTGCTTGAATTTCTGGAAGGGATTGCTCCACTCCACCTGCAGGAATCCTATGATAATAGTGGTTTGCTGATAGGCTCAAGAGCCAAAGAGGTTTCCGGCGCTATTGTGAGCCTCGATTGTACTGAGGAAGTCCTTGATGAAGCTATTTCCAAAGGATGTAATCTGATCATATCACATCACCCGGCGATATTTTATGGGGTGAAAAGCTTAACAGGGGCCAATGCTACCGAACGGATAATTGAAAAAGCGATTAAGCATGATCTTATCCTCTATGCCATCCATACCAATCTGGATAATACCCTTAAATCCGGTGTCAATGAGCGAATTGCAAAAAAAATAGGGCTTTCCATTGATGGAATATTGCGGCCTTTGCCTGACCAAAAGGCTCTCGGAGCCGGTATAATTGGTCATTTTTCAACGCCAATGCCTGAAAACCAATTCCTTATGCACATAAAAAAGGAAATGGGAGTCACTGTTGTAAGACATACTGCATTACTAAACAAGCCTATAGAAAAGGTAGCTATTAGTGGCGGATCGGGGGCTTTTCTCCTTGAGAATGCTGTAAAAGCTGGTGTTGATGCCTTTATTACAGCTGATTTCAAGTACCACGACTTCTTTGATGTGGATAGGGCCTTGCTTGCTTGTGATATTGGTCATTATGAGAGCGAACAATATACAATCGATCTTATACAAGAGCTAATTTCAGGGAAATTTGCTACTTTTGCCGCCCATTGTACGGTAGTTAAAACGAATCCCGTTCATTATTTCACCTGATTTTCTTACACACTTATGGCTAAAATAATTGAAATCAGTATTGAAGATAAGCTAAGACAGCTTTATGAACTTCAGCAGATTGATTCTAAAATAGATGCAATTGAAATCCTCAAAGGAGAGCTTCCTATTGAGGTCAGTGATCTTGAAGATGAAATCACCGGTCTTGAAACAAGGCTAAAGAATCTCAATGAGTCCATCAAAGAGGTCGAAACAGAAGCGGCTAAGTATACGACCAGAATGGCTGAGGGCGAAGCGTTGATCGTAAAATATACAAAGCAACTCGACGACGTAAAAAACAACCGGGAATTTGATGCTTTGTCAAAAGAGCTTGAAATGCAAAAGCTCGAAATTCAACTTGCCGATAAAAAAGCACGTGAGGTAAACGAAAAGATTTCCCTTAAGAGCACCGTCATCAAAGACGCGAAAGACAAACTAAAGACGAAAAAAGCAAATCTTGATGTAAAGAAGGATGAGCTGAAGTCTATCGTCGCCAAAACTGAAAAAGAGGAGAAAGCATTGCGCAAAAGCGCTGCTGGTGCGGAAGCGAAAGTTGAGGAGCGCTTAATGAAAGCTTACAAAAGGATCCGTACCAATTATAGGAACGGTATTGCTTTAGTGGCGGTTGAGCGTGATGCATGTGGTGGGTGTTTTAATCAAATACCTCCTCAGGTTCAGCTTGAAGTTACGCAACACAAAAAAATAATTGCTTGTGAGCACTGCGGCAGAATTCTTGTCGACAACGAAATTGCAGGAATTACTGCAGACGCCTGATTTCATTGTATTGAATCGTGAATAATATAATCCAGACACAAATGAAAGCTATTCTTTGTGTCTGGATTTTTCTTTTTGCCCATATCGCATCCCCTGCGCAGGAGATGCATTGGACGCCGGAAGCGAGGAATGCCTATAACCTGATAACGGCCTTGCGGATCGATGAGGGTCTGACAGCTATAAAGCTTCAATCGATCACCAACCCCAACAATCTAATTTGGCCCTATCTCGAAGACTATGGCATCTTCCTGAAAATATTTGTCCAGGAAGATCTGCTGGCGATGGATTCTTTTTTTGGGGCCTCGGATATCAGGCTGGAGAGAATCGAAGCAATCCCTTCCAGCAACCCACTTTCTCTGATGGCGCAAGGACAGATCGCATTACATCAATGTGCGATTCATCTTCAGCAAGGCAAATTCATAGTTGCGGGTACGGATATCAACAGATCATTTAAGTTGCTCCGCAAAAATCAAAAGTTACATCCTAATGATGTTGCCAATCTAAGATTATATGCTTCTCTCAAAGTGGTCTTTGGCGCTATTCCCGATAAGTATCGATTATTGGTATCGATCGTGACCAGCCTAAGTGGAACCATCGAAGAGGGCCTGGAGGAGCTAAATGGTATTCTTCAAAACACGACGCCAGCATCAAATATATTCTTCAACGAAACTGTATTGTATACTGCACTTGCGGAAGGCCGTCTAAACAACAAACCGGAAGCAGGTCTGGCGTTAATGAAAAAACACTATGGCGAGCTGCCAAAAACAGAATCCGCTCAATACCTTATGGCTAATCTCTTAATTGCTGCCGGAGAAAACGATAAGGCGATTAGAGTGCTTAGTGAAGCAAGCGGAGTACCCGGGTCTGTGCAGATCCCGTTCCTTGATTTTATGCTTGGCGAATGCAAGCTATTTAGGGGAGATGCTGATGCTAATATCCATCTAAAAGATTTTCTGGTTAACCACAAAGGGAAACATTTCATTAAAGAAGCATACCAGAAATTAGCCTGGTATGCTTTGCTGGCTGGACAGCCGGACGGATATAAGCACTATATGCAGCAGGTATTGATCAAGGGCTCCAATAAAACTGACGAGGATCAGCAAGCCATGATTGAGGCAGAAACGCATGCTATCCCGAATCCCAAACTTCTAAGAAGCAGATTGTACTATGATGGTGGGTATTATGACAAGGCCCTGGCGCTGATGAATGAGTCATTGTATTCCACTTTGCTTCAGCATGAACAACGTCTGGAATATCTCTATCGTAAGGGCAGAATACTGCAAGCGCAGCAAGCGGATGCAGAAGCCCTCCATTACCTGATGCTGACAATCACTACCGGGCAGTTTGAACGTTATTATTTTGCCTGCAGTGCTGCACTGCAATGTGGCCTCATACATGAGAAGCTTGGCAGCATGCCTACTGCCCGGAAGTTTTATAACATGTGCCTGGAGATGGAACCTGAAGCATATAGTACCGGACTGCATCAAAAAGCAAGGATGGGGCTTAACAGGACGGGAAGCTAAAAGTGAAAAGTTTTTAAGTTTAGGATTGTTGCGTATGCTGTACCTTAAGGCAATTATTACTTTGAACACTTAGGGAGAGAGCAAGCGTCTTCTTTGGCAACTCAAAGCAGGGCACCCAGACAGTGCGAATGAAATCTTTCTCTAACCCTAGCTTAGGGATATCGGAATAGCTTTTAATCCTATAAGCATACAAGAGACAAAACCAATTGTGGCATGCCAAAAAAAAGCCCCTAAATAGGAGCTTTTGATGTAGCGTGAGGCGGGATTGAACCGCCGACCTCATGATTATGAATCATGCGCTCTAACCACCTGAGCTACCACGCCAAAAATTATATTTCAAAACGGGATTGCCCTTTCGACCTCCCGTACGGGCGCTCTAACTCCCGATCCATCGGGACTGAGCTACCACGCCAAATTATTCTTCAAACTTCTCAGACCGCCGACCTTCCTGCGGTACCGCGTGACGCT
Organism: Saprospiraceae bacterium; assembly: GCA_037968695.1. Lineage (GTDB taxonomy): Bacteria > Bacteroidota > Bacteroidia > Chitinophagales > Saprospiraceae > Opimibacter. Next base: position 25,190 of record JBBKWA010000086.1, on the reverse strand, counting down.
CTAACTCCCGATCCATCGGGACTGAAGCTACCACGCCAAAAAATTGGAGTGCAAATATATAGGTTTATCCTTAAAAACACTATGTACCATAATTTTCTCTGCTCAAATTTGCGAAGGGCAGAAAGGTGCGCTAGCATCAAGGCTCCGGAAAACAATACAATAATCCCAAAAAATAATGAAATAACAATTTAACCAATAACCAAGCCTCCATAATCTTTAAAAAATACTCGAGACCCTAGATGAATCCAATATCAAATTTCAATCTACCATGGATTTATTGAAAAAATTCGATTCCAAGACTGAAGCATTGGCCTACGAACGATATGCTAAATCTCTTGAAGGTGGTGTTCAGCTTAAAGAGACTATCCGACCGTTGGGCATCATTGACCAGCCAGGAAAATTATCAGTTGGTGGGTAGAGCGTCCCGCTGTACAGCGGGAAGGTCGTCCGTACGGACTCACGCTACTTTTTAGGTTGAGAAGATAATAAATGACTGTAGCATCTTTCAAAAAGCAGGTCAGCGCGTGATCAATGGATCTCGAGTTCCACATCCTCTTCAATTCCTCCATTCCCAAACCTCATTGGTATATAAAATGAATCCCTATGCCTATAATTCATCAAATTTCCGTAGGGATATTTTACATTCAGGAAACAATTACAAGAGAAGCTGACATATCACCAGATATGGGAAGTTGAAAACTATTTAAACCCGTAAACAACCTTATGAAAAAATCCTATATCATATTCTTTTCATTGACTCTAGGCTTAATCCTACAATGCAGCTTATCACTGCATGCTCAAAACATTATCAAACCTGCCAAAGGGTACACCACTCAAATCGGAAATATAGTGTCGATGCTTGGCGACCTGAAAGGACGTGTGACAAGAAGTGTAGAAAACCTAAATTTGGAAGAAACTGATTTTCTCCTTGATGACGACGCAAACAGGATCGGCGCATTAATTTATCACCTGGCTGCTACTGAAAAATATTACCAACTCTACACTTTCGAAGATCGAGGCTTCAACAGTGAAGAAAACAAAACCTGGGGTGTGGCACTGGGTTTGGGGCCTAACGCAAGAGCTGCTCTTGTCGGCAAACCCATTGCATACTACCTTGAAATTTGGGACGACGTCCGCGAAGAAACACTACGCCTTCTAAAAACCAAAGATGACAAATGGTTTAATGATAAAGTAAAGGAAGGGAATATGAACAACCACTGGGCATGGTATCATGTCATGGAGCATCAGGCTAATCACATGGGACAGATCAGGCTCATCACTAAAAGAATTGAAATCGAATAGAAACTTCCTGGCCCATTATTTAGGTAGCATGTCAATAGAAATGTAACACAGTGTAGTAGTGTTAGAGGGGCAATCAAATCCATACATATTGGGTTTCGTTTTTGAGGACTTAGCTAGTTAATTAAGTTTCATCAATAATAAAATGAAGAATCAGCCAAAACTTTCGAAATATCTTTCCATAAAACAATTCGACAATGGCTACTGGTATGCCAGTGACCTAAAAGCATTTGCTAAAGAGATTGGGATTGCGAAAAGCGCAAAACTTCGAAAAGACGAACTTGAACCACTGATCAAACATTATTTAAAAACAGGAAAGGTTTTATCCGCTCAGCGCAAAAACATCAACAAAAAAGGCATTAAAGACTGTGATAGAGGCTTACGTTTAAAACTACCTGTAAAGCATTACACGAGTAATAAAGAAACCAAAGATTTTATAGAATTAGAGGCACTGAAAATCAATCCAACTTTTAAACGAAAATCCGGCGCTCAGTATAGACTCAATCGCTGGCGGGATGAACAAATCACAAAAGGCAATGAAATTAAGTATGGCGATCTTGTCACTGAATACATCCGATTGAATTTACTGGAGACCCCTTTTGAAAAAATACCTACCGGACGGTATATTAATTTTCTGGCTGAATATTTATCCAATGAAACTAAGGCAAGTCGCAAAGAGGCGATTGCGGCCTGGGAGAAAACAAAAAAGCTTGATATACCCAAGGACTATACATCCTGGAAAAAGAGAAATCGATAGCTCCTCAGATTGCCCAACACGCCTTCAATCAAATAAATCGATCCCGCCATTCTTTCGGTGGCACAGGACATGAATCATAACGATCGCCAAACTTATATCTTCGATTGGCCACCCAGCGATAGACTCCATCGCGAATCCTTTTTGGAACCATTTGGCCAGGAGCCAGCAGGTTAAAAGGAAAACTGAGTTGGCTAAAAATCTTTATGGCAGCATCACTGCGCAAATAAACGCTATCCTCATCATAAAGGACTAAGGTATCTTCCTGCAGATAATCTGGAAGCAAAGAAGACAAGACCTCCGTTGCTTTGCTTCCTTCCAATGGCGAAAACTTGAATACGTTTTGCTTATCCCAACGGATTATGCGTTTCACCCAGGAGTGACACATTGGACAAGTACCGTCAAAAAAAATAATCTTCATAAATGCCAGTTGGAATAAATATCAGCAAAATCAAGTTCGATTAACCAAACAATAGTTCAAATACATCTGTCAACAAACGAACCTGTACAACAGTTGTATTTGACTTAGGTATTTCTATTTTAGCAGATGCCGGAATATAGATTTTTTCATAGCCTAACCGGGTAGCTTCTGCAATGCGTTTGTCCAATTGTTGGATCGGTCTGATCTCCCCTGAAAGCCCTACTTCCCCTGCGAAACAAATATCTCTTGGGATAGGAATATCCTGAAGCGAAGAAACAAGTGCGACAGCTAAGGCAAGATCAATCGCCGGCTCGGATACTTTCAACCCTCCTGCCACATTTAAAAACACGTCCTGATTACCAAAGAAAAAGCCACACCGCTTTTCCAGAACAGCGAGCATCAAATGAAGCCGCCTGGCATCATATCCCGAGGTTGAGCGCTGTGCGGTACCATATACTGCGGTACTCACTAAAGCCTGAGTTTCTATTAAAAAAGGCCGAAAGCCTTCACAAACCAGTGCAATACAAGACCCTGAAGCCTGATGTGTTTGATCAGCAGGAATGAGCCATTCTGAAGGATTCTCTACAGGAATAAGACCGAGGCCTTTCATTTCATAGATACCGATCTCTCTCGTTGATCCAAATCTGTTTTTGACACAGCGGAGAAGCCTGAAATTGTATTGCCGATCCCCTTCGAGATGAAGGACAACATCCACTATGTGTTCCATCAACTTTGGCCCTGCGATATCCCCCTCTTTGGTAATGTGCCCTACAAGAATTATCGTAATCCCGGTTTGCTTTGCGAGTTGTTGTAATCGGTAGCTACACTCTCTGATTTGACTAACAGATCCTGGTACAGATTCCAAATCTGTAGAGAAAATAGTCTGAATCGAATCAATAATTACAATGCCAGCCTTGATGGTCGTAACAGCATCAACTATCCTTGCCAAATCAGTTTCAGCCAAAATATGACAATGCTCCCCTTTCAGACCAAGCCGGGAGGCTCTCATCTTAATTTGATTGGGGCTCTCTTCGCCAGAGATATACAGTAGGTTAAGATTTTTGTAACCGGCCATTTGCAAAAGCAAAGTGGACTTCCCGGCCCCTGGTTCTCCGGCCAGAAGTATAACAGACCCCGGCACGACACCTCCCCCTAATACTCTTTCCAGTTCTGGATCACCTATCTGAACTCGCATTTCATCGGTCTCGCTAATCTCTGAAAGTAAGGTAGGTTTAGCGATTTCAAGTCCTGTACTTCTGCTCTTATTTCCTTTTTGTGGTCCCACTACTTCCTCTGTCATGGTATCCCACTCATTACATTCAGGGCATTTGCCCATCCATCCCGAAGAAGTCGCTCCGCAACTGGAGCAGATATATCTTGTCTTTAGCTTAGACATATATTATATTGTTTGAAATCAAAAGGAGGGATTTTAATGCGGCAGATATTTAGAATTGCCGTATATTAGAAACAAATAGTATCATTGTGGCGTTCATTTTATTAGATAGATGAATATTACAAACTATCACGAAAGTTTAAAAGTAAACTAAACCGTTAGATTTAAAAACTAAGGTTTAAAATCTACCTTAGTAAAAGTGTTTTTTTGTCATAACACCCAAGCCAAATCCTTTGCATGGATTAAGCCTACCTAATGATAGCTGATTTATAGAAAGTCTCTTTTCATTTTCGTCATTTTAAGATGAAAAATCACGCTGTCTTTATCAATTGATAAAAAATACATTTCCCAGTCAACGTATTGCCTGTCATGTATGTTCTACATGTACAGTTGCAATCCGAAAAAACACACCCTGCTTTGAAACCAGGTTTAAGAAATAGTTTTCAATTGGTTTTTTGGGGTTTTTGGGGTGCCAGGTGCTAGCTTGGTACCCCTTGTTTTTTTACCCCAACTCCTACGCGTCCTAAAGCCTCAGTGCTTTCGGAAAGGAGAGTTTTGTTATTCTTTGTTTTTTACATGCTGTATTCAAAACAGCTTTTTCTCTATTGATCTTTTTTTCCGCTTTCGAACCCAATAGCATTATCAGCTACAAGGCGAGCGGAAAAATAAACTGGCCAGAGTGTTCGAACTCCTGCTCAGCGGGAGTGAATCACAGAGAAGGATATGATTTAAACTTTGTATCAATGGTCTTACAGATCGTTTAGCTTTTTTCACTTATCACTTCAGCGCTCAATAAAAACCCTACTCTTATGGTCTATTCCCTTCACCATTAGCCCTTTCCTCGTTCGAGCTCCGTCGCTGAGGCATTGGCGCAAGAGGCCGCAGACTCGGCGAAGATGAATGCTCTATGCACTATGCTCCCTGCCCTCAGCCCATAAATATGAAATAATTATCTTGGCTGCCATGAATCCACTCTTTACCAATGATGCCGTCGTCCTCGGCATACTACTTTTAGCACTTACAGGGATTTTCGTTACAGCCAATTCTGAAAAACCCTTCTGGAAAAAATTTTACACCTATGTCCCTGCATTACTGCTGTGTTACTTCGTTCCGGCATTGATGAACTGGCCATTAGGGCTTATTTCCGGGGAGGAAAGCAATCTTTATTTTATTGCTTCCCGGTTTTTCTTACCTGCTTCATTGATTCTCTTTTGTATAAGTATTGATCTGAAAGCAGTTTTTGGCCTGGGGCCGAAAGCATTGATTATGTTCTTTACAGCAACCGTTGGGATTATTTTAGGAGGTCCTATTGCCCTTATGGCTACTTCCTGGTTGTTTCCTGATTTAATCGGAGGCTCTCCTGAAGATTTGTGGAAAGGCTTAAGTACCATTGCCGGAAGTTGGATCGGTGGAGGAGCTAACCAGGCTGCTATGAAAGAAATATTCAATGTACAGGACGCTTTATTTGGTACGATGGTCGTAGTTGATGTCGTAGTCGCCAACATCTGGATGGGTTTTCTATTATACGGCGCAAATGACAATGTGACAAAACGCATTGATAAATGGCTAAAAGCTGATACCTCTGCCATTGAAAGCCTAAAACAAAAAATAAGTGATTATCGCGCTGGCATTGAAAAAATCCCCTCAACATTAGACCTATTTAAGCTGATGGCTGTAGCCTTTGGTGGTGTAGCACTTGCCCATTGGGGCTCAGATCATATTGTACCGCTTCTCAAACAATTCGAACCTACTTTAAAATCCTTACGATTGGAATCCATTATCAGTGGTTTCTTTTGGATCGTATTGATCTCCACGACCTATGGATTGATTATATCCTTTACGAAGTTCCGCAAACTCGAAGGTGTAGGGGCCTCTAAATGGGGATCGGTATTTATCTATATTCTGGTCGCTACGATTGGCATGAAAATGAATCTCGCTGAAGTTTTTGATAATCTAGGCCTTTTTGCCATCGGGATCATCTGGATGATTATCCATGCTTCAACAATGATTATTGTTGCTAAGCTCATCAAAGCACCATTCTTTTTTGTGGCTGTAGGCTCTCAGGCTAATGTCGGTGGCGCGGCTTCTGCCCCGATAGTGGCATCCGCATTTAGCCCTGCGCTGGCCCCTGTAGGTGTGCTCCTTGCCGTTTTGGGGTATGCCATGGGGACTTATGGTGCCCTTATTTGCGCTTATATTATGAAGGCAGTTTAGGACCTGAACGAATAATAAACTTATTGGACGCCATGTTGTTGAATGTACTTTGCCATCACGGGGAGTTAAAAAACCGTATTTTTGCCCCTTCTTTTTCAACCTCATGAGTGATCAAATCAAACATGAGTGCGGTATCGCACTAATCAGGCTTCTTAAACCACTGCAGCATTACCAGGACAAGTATGGCACTGCTCTTCACGGACTGCATACAACCCAACTCCTACTGCAGAAGATGCGCAACCGCGGGCAAGATGGCGCAGGAGTCGCTACAATCAAACTGAATCCTGCCCCAGGCACAAAATATATTAGCAGAAGGCGAAGCAACAGCAATCAATACCTAAAAGAGGTATTTCAGGGTATTTATGATCATTTTGAAGATTGTACCAGCGAACAACTAAGCGACGGCGAATGGCTTAAAGCAAATAAACCTTATACCGGTGAGGTCCTCATGGGCCACCTTCGCTATGGTACCCATGGTGACAATTCTATTGAAACCTGCCACCCATTTGTCCGCTTGAATAACTGGATCACCAGAAATCTGGTGCTAGCGGGAAATTTTAACCTAACCAATGTCGATGAGCTTTTTGATGAACTCGTCCAACTAGGTCAGTATCCAAAGGAAAGATCCGATACCGTCACAGTCCTGGAAAAAATAGGCCATTTTATTGATGCAGAAGTTGAACGCCTATTTAAATGGTATAAACAAGATGGTGCTGATAACGAACAGATCACCGCAATGATTACCGACAACATGGACATCCAACGCATTCTTAAAAATGCATGTCGGAAGTTCGATGGTGGCTACGTCATGGCTGGAATGGTCGGACATGGTGACGCATTCATTATGCGCGATCCGAATGGCATTCGTCCTTGTTTTTATTATGCAGATGATGAGATTATCGCTGCAGCTTCAGAACGGCCGGCATTACAAACCACACTCAACGTCAGTGCTAAATACATAAAGGAACTCGAGCCTGGACATGCGCTGATCATTAAAAAATCAGGAAGTCATGAAGTGGTTCCATTTACAGAGCCCAGCGAAAAAAGAAGTTGCTCTTTTGAACGCATTTATTTCAGCCGGGGTTCTGACAAAGATATCTATGTAGAGCGAAAAAACCTGGGGAAGCATCTCGTCGAACCAATTTTGAAGGCAGTAGACTATAATTTTGATGACACTGTATTCACATATGTCCCCAATACAGCTGAAGGAGCCTTTTATGGTCTAATGGAAGGATTACACGATGCCTACAGCAAGATAAAAGCGCAGCAAATTATCGCTGCAGATGGCAAAATGAGTGCAGAAGAGATAAGCACTCTACTTGCAAAGCAACCACGTATCGAGAAGCTCGCCAATAAAGATGAAAAACTAAGAACCTTTATTGCTAACTCCGACACTCGAAATGAGATGGTCTCCCATGTCTATGATGTGACGTATGGTATCATTCGAAATGGGATTGATACACTTGTCCTGATGGATGATTCTATTGTTCGTGGAACGACTCTTCGAGACTCTATTATTCGAATGGTCGCTCTTCGCTTAAAGCCGAAGCGCATCATCGTCGTGAGTAGCGCACCTCAAATTCGATATCCGGATTGTTACGGAATTGATATGTCTAAAATGAATGAGTTTGTTGCTTTTAGAGGATTGGTCGAATTATTAAAAGAGCAAGGGAAGGAATCCCTCATGCAGGAATGCTACGAACGGTGTAAAGCACAGCTCGAATTACCAAAAGAGGAAATTACAAATGAATTGAAAGCGCTTTATGCAGAAGTCACTGCTGAAGAAATATCGGATCGGATCGCACAAATAGTTTCACCAAAGGATTTTAAGGTGGAAGTAAAGGTTATTTATCAAACACTGGAAGGGCTTCGCGCTTCTTGTCCAAATCATACCGGGGATTGGTATTTTTCAGGAAACTACCCAACCCCTGGTGGAAACAAAGTCGTCAATAAAGCTTTCATTAACTATATGGAAGGACGCGATGTTCGATCGTATTAAATCATACTATGCCGGATATAATTAGGTTATTACCCGACTCGATTGCTAATCAAATTGCCGCAGGTGAAGTTATTCAGCGACCCGCCTCCGTCATTAAGGAATTGCTGGACAATGCTGTTGATGCAGGCGCGACAGAAATCACGGTAATTGTTAAAGATGCCGGGAAAACAGTAGTCCATGTTCAGGACAATGGAGATGGTATGTCCCCCACTGATGCGCGTATGAGCCTTGAGCGCCACGCCACTTCAAAACTTAAATCAGCCGAAGATCTTTTCGATATCCGTACCATGGGCTTCCGTGGTGAAGCGCTAGCTTCAATTGCAGCTATTGCACATATGGAAATCAAGACGAGGCGCAATGAAGATGCTATAGGCACGCGGATCTTTGTGGAAGGTTCTGAAGTGACTGCGCAAGAAGGTTGCCAGTGTCCGGTGGGCACTTCGATCATTGTAAGGAATTTGTTTTATAATGTTCCTGCACGAAGAAAATTTTTGAAAAGTGATCCGGTTGAAATGCGCCATGTGCTGGATGAATTTCATCGACTTGCACTAGCTTTTGAGCAAATTCAATTTAAACTATTTCATAATGATCAGGAAGTATACAATCTACCTAGTGGAACACTCCGAAATAGAATCATAGGCATATTTGGAAAAAAAGTAAATGAACATCTCGTTCCCGTTGATGAAGAAACCAATTATGTCAATTTTGCTGGTTATATCGGAAAACCGAAGCTGGGTAAAAAATCGAGAGGTGAGCAATTCATTTTTGTAAACCGAAGATTTATACGTAGTCCCTATTTGCAACATGCCGTAAAAAATGCTTTCGAAGATATACTACCCTCAGACCAACATCCCTTTTATGTTTTGTTTTTGGAAATTGATGCAGAAAAGATTGATGTGAATGTACATCCAACGAAGCAAGAAATTAAGTTTGAAGATGAACGGATTATCTACAACTATCTAAGGGTAGCCTGTCGTCATGCACTTGGGAAATATAGCATTATGCCTTCCCTTGACTTTGATCAGGAAGTTGGTTTAAATCGCAGTACCGGTGACTCTGCAAAACGAGATTCTTCTTCTGGCTTCAGTCCGCAACAGCGGGATCAGCATCAGGAAAAGGAAAACATAAAAAAATGGGGCGCATTGCTCGAATCCATTGAAGGTTTTTCCATCGATAAAAAGGAAGATCAATCGACGTTAATGCCAAGCGAATCTCCAAATTTGGGAAGCCCTTCTTCGGATGTAGATCTTATGGCCAATGTGATCCCGGTGCAGTTATGGCAGCGATATATTGTGCTCGTCGGATTGGCAGATATGCTGGTTATTGATCAACGCGCAGCTCATGAACGTGTATTGTTTGAATCAATAATGAAAGATCTGGAAGCGGAGAAAACAGCGACTCAAAAATTACTTTGGCCAGAGACTATTCAAAGCAACACAGCTGATGCTGCTCAACTCAAGGAATTAATCCCTTCTCTTCAGAAACTTGGTTTTGATATTTCAGAATTTGGCCATGAAGCGTTTATTGTTCATGGTATCCCGGCGGTGATGACGGATCTTACAACTCCTGAGCAAGCCATTGAAGAAATTCTTGATCGGTTCAAAGAAGGGCATCAAAAAATAGAAATGAAGCCGCTTGAAAAGATCGCCTTTGCACTTGCTTCTAATTTAAGCAGACGACGGGGAGAACTAATGACGCAAGAAGAGATGCAGACGTTAATCAGTCAGTTGATGGCCTCAGAAAATCCGTATGCTAGTCCTTCTGGAAGAAAGACCTTTATTACTTTTGGAAAAGAAGAAATTCTCAAACGATTTCAATCTTAACACCAGTTGAATTTTTAGTCCTATGATGCCACTTACAGGTATAGTAAAACACCTTTTGATTATCAATGTTGTTGTTTTCATTGGAGCAATGCTTCTGCCCCCTGCAATCGGGAATATGCTTCCGTTTTATTCACCAGCGACAGGTCATTTTCAACCATTTCAGATCATCACGTATATGTTTGCTCATGCTAGCATGAGCCATATTCTCTTTAATATGCTGAGTTTGTATTTTTTGGGGCCTATGGTAGAAATGCATCTGGGCCCAAAGCGTTTTTTAGCTTTATATTTGATATCAGGGCTAATGGGTCTGGCAGCCCACTTTGTAGTTGGATACATTCCATACTTTTTAGATCCATCTATAGGCCCACCTTTCTTTTCAGTGCTAGGTGCTTCAGGTGCTGTCTTTGGTGTCACCATAGCGTTTGCAACATTATTTCCAGACCGCGAGCTGATGTTAATCTTTCCCCCTATTCCGATTAAGGCTTGGTTAATGGCCGTTATCCTCATTGGGATTGGGCTTTATTCCGGTCTAACAGGCGCCGGTGGAAATGTTGCTCACTTTGCTCACCTTGGTGGGGCATTGGCGGGCTTTATTCTGGCTAAATATTGGAAGAAGGGCGGTACTTTTTTGAGCTAGACTTAAGCTGGATTATATTTCCTGCAGAACGCGCAGAAGATTTTTCTCTTGGAAACCCTGTGGTGAAAAATGATGCAAGAGCATCCGCCTGAGGCAGACAGGCTCTTCATACATCGGCTATCTTTTGCAGAGCCACGTTTAGTAAGATAAAAAAACTAAACCCTCTAATCTCTTAGTCCAATGGAATTCCTTTCGAAACAAATATGTCGTCCCTTCAGGACTCGACGAGGGCGTTATCTGGTACATAGGGCTGTGCCCTATGCTGTATTATTTCATCCCTTCGGGATTTCTTTTTAGAATTACTTGACTAAACTTGCTTTCCGTCTTTCCGTCTTTCTGCCTTTCTGCCTTTTTACCCCCAGCCCCTACCGCGTCCAAAAGCCTCAGTGCTTTCGGAAAGGGGAGCTTTGATAATTCTAGTCTGATGGTCTGTTAGAAAATGCTTTCCGTCTTTCTCACCCCCGCTGTATACACCTTCGGCTAACAGCAGGGTCTCCCCCATATAACTACGTATATAGGGTAAACGCTTCGCTCCGTTTTTCGTTTTTCGTTTTTCACTTAAATTCCACCCAACTTTATCCTTGATTTATTCGTTTCTAGGATATCACTTACATTTACAATTGTGTTTCGATCTATAATAAGCGACATTCAGGTTCAATTTCAATCGGGAAATACGATTACCCGATTGATCATTGTCAATGTGGTTCTATTCTTATTGATTATGGCTTTTCAATTGGCCATTACCCTCAGTACAGGATTTAATCCAGATTCTGGATTGTTCGGAAACACCATGAAGTACCTTTACCTTTCTGATGACCTTCTTTGGGATCTTTCGCATCCCTGGACAATGATAACCTATATGTTCACGCATATCGGGTTTTTCCATCTGCTCTTTAATATGCTCATCCTTTATTGGTTTGGACGAATAGCCGGAGATCTTTTAGGGGATCATCGCATGCTTCCTCTTTATCTCTATTCAGGGTTTGCCGGAGCATTGGCTTACCTTATAACAGCTCCGATCATATATTCTGGTCCGAGTAGTGTACATGGGGCATCTGCAGCTGTCATGGGTATTGTTGCTGCAGCTGGTATGACAGCACCAGACTATCAGATGAGGTTGCTCTTGCTGGGAGATGTTCGGTTAAAATATATCGTGGCCGGACTGTTGGCCATTTATGTCATCGGCATTGCCAACATGGACAATACCGGTGGTCATATGGCCCATTTAGGAGGAGCCGCTTTCGGATTCTTTTATGTGTATCTTCTCCGCCAGGGCAGCGATCTGACCAGTGGTTTCAATTCCGTTTTGTCCTTTTTTAAAAAACCGAGTCATCGACCCCGAAAGAGCGTCAAAAGGAAAGTTACTATGGAGGTAAGTCACCGTTCAGTTAACCGACAAAGAGACCAGGAGGCCCCTTCAGGCCAGTCTTTTGAAGGTGACCAAGAAAGGCTCGATGCCATTCTCGACAAAATAAAACAAGCCGGTTACCTTACACTTAGTGAGGAGGATAAAAAATTTCTTGATGACGCGAGCCAAAAATAGACGCAAGTCCAGCTGGCTAAAAGAGTGGATCTTCCGAATTAATTGTGGTTTTGTCATCCTCCTTTTACTCACGTATTTTACTCCTTTTGTTAAAGTAGAATCCTGGGGTTGGTTATCCTTATTAGCACTGGCTTACCCCTTCATTTTGTTTATCAATGGGTTGTTTGCGACGGGATGGATTTTCTTTCGCAGTTGGTATGCTGTTCTTTCTTTTGTTGCTATTCTGGCTGGCTCTTCCAGCCACATTCGATATATCAAACTTTATTCTGCCAAAACGAATCAGGCAGCTTGTTCAGAATCGATTAGACTTATGTCCTACAATTTGAAAGGGCTTTCGATGATTCCATCAGAATCTGAAATGGATATTAAAGGTAAAATTGATTCCCTTTATATTGCCATAAGCGACCTACAAGAGTTTCCGGATATTCTATGTCTGCAGGAAGTCTCCAGTGGCGATAAAATCGCAGAAAGATTTGGTATGAATCATATGCTTCATGCGCCAAAATCATCGCTGTGGTTGCTGTCCCGGTTTCCGATTATCGCTAATGGGGAAATTGAAGGCGAAGAAACAAGTCCGAGTTGTATGTGGGCAGATATCCAAACCCCTCAAGGTATTATCAGAGTGTACAATATGCACCTTGTATCCAATCGCGTCACCAATACCACTGAAGAACTCATCCAGGACATGGACCTGAAAAACGAAAATACCTGGAACAATATTCGATTTATTATTAGTCGGTACCGACACACGACCAAGCTAAGAGCGATAGAGGCTCAAAAAGTACAGGATCACATCATTCATTCGCCCTATCCTGCAATCCTGGCAGGTGATGCAAATGATCCTCCTTTGTCAAATGTGTATCATATACTCGCTAAGGGGCTAAAGGATAGCTTTGTTGAAAGAGGGTCCGGGCTTAGCACGACCTATGCCAGCAAACTTCCCTTATTGCGAATAGATTACCTGCTCGGGACACCCCAGATAAATTTTAAGGATCACCAAACGTATCAGCTGAAATTCAGCGATCATTATCCTATCAGCACGGGAATTTGCATTAACAAAAGCACCGGATCCTGATTGCTTCGTGGCAATAGCTTATTTTTGCGGCTATGAGCATAAAAATTCAAAATAGCATCAGTGGCACAAAAGAAGAATTTCAGCCCATTCATGAAGGACGGGTAGGGATGTATGTCTGTGGCCCAACCGTATATAGTGATGTGCATATAGGCAATTGCCGGACGTTTATCAGCTTTGATATTATCTACAGATTTCTGATGTATTCAGGGTTTAAAGTGAGGTATGTCCGAAATATCACGGATGTAGGCCATCTCGAAGGCGATGCAGATACTAACGCCGAGGATAAAATCAGCAAAAAAGCAAGGCTCGAACAAATAGAGCCAATGGAAGTTGTCCAGCGATATTCAAATGGTTTTCATGATATTATGCGTCGCTTTAATGCCCTGGAGCCAAGTATCGAACCAAGGGCAACCGGACATATTCTGGAACAAATTGAAATGGTCGCTGAAATCATTAAAAGAGGTTATGGATACGAAGCCAATGGTAGCGTCTATTTCGATACCAAAAAATTAATTGATGATGCGGACATTTATGGCAAGCTCTCCGGTAGAAAAGTAGAAGATCTACTCGTTGAAACACGAGACTTAAAAAATCAGGATGAAAAACGCCACCCTTCAGATTTTGCCATTTGGATAAAAGCAGATGAAAGACATTTGCTCCGTTGGAACGCTCCATGGTCTTCCGGTTTTCCGGGCTGGCATCTGGAATGCTCCGTGATGAGCACTAAATATCTGGGCGATCGTTTTGACATTCATGGTGGAGGAAATGATCTTAAGTTCCCTCATCATGAAAATGAGATCGCCCAAAACTATGGGGCATGTGGAAAAACGCCCGCCAATTACTGGATACACAGTAATATGCTACTCATGAACGGAAAGAAAATGTCTAAAAGTGATGGCAATAACATTACACCGGAGGAGCTATTTACCGGAGATAGTGATCATATCAGTAAATCCTACTCCCCTATGGTGCTCAGATTCTTTTTCCTTCAGGCACATTATGGCAGTACGCTCGATTTGAATGACCAATCATTGCTTGCTGCTGAAAAAGGATATCAACGTTTACTGGAAGCCCATAAAACATTAAAGAGTCTTTCATCCGATAATCCGAAAAGTGATTCGTCTGTTGCAAAAGAAATTGAAGAAACGATAGCCGCTGCATTTGAAGAAATGAACGATGATTTCAATACGCCAAAAGCACTTGCCAGATTATTTGAGCTGATTCCCACAATCAATAAATTGGCTGATGGCCAACTGAATGTAGATGATGCCGGACAGGCAGCTTTAACTACCGCCAAAAAAGGTTTTGACGATTTGTTGTTTGTCGTCTTTGGTCTTAAAAATGAATCCGGGGAAAATAATGACCATATGGATCAGCTAGATGGCCTGATGCAACTGGTGATCGACATGCGACAGCAAGCCCGCGAAAATAAAGACTGGCCTACTTCAGATAAGATCCGTGACACACTTAATGAAATCAAAATTGATCTGAAAGACAGCAAGGATGGTACCAGTTGGGCATTGAAGGGGTGAGCAGTGAGCAGTGAGCAGTGAGCGGTGAGCAGTGAGCAGTGAGCGGTGAGCGGTGAGCGGTGAGCGGTGAGCGGTGAGCGGTGAGCGGTGAGCGGAATTTAAAAAATCAAACCTTAAACATTCCATCTTAAACATTTCACCATTTAAACATTTCACCTTCGACATCAGACATCAGACATCAGACAAAAAAAATAAACACTAAACACTAAAAATTACACACTAAACATTTAAACATTTAAACAATTCCCCCTACACATCAGACATCAGACAAAAAAAACACTACACATTACACACTAAACATTTAAACATTAAACGTTCAACCTTCTACCCATTAAATATTTCCAGATAATCAGCAAATAATAAATGAAGCATCTCATTTTCCCCATACTCCTCATTCTGTTCATCGCCTGTAAAAACGAACCAGCTGCCGTTACGCAGGTAGAGGACACCTCGACACCTTCAGCGCCAATCAAAGTACCTGCTTTTTCCAAAGACTCTGCTTATAGCTATGTGGAGCAGCAAGTTGCATTTGGCCCAAGAGTCCCTGGAACCGAAGCGCATCAGGCCACTCGAAAATGGCTGGTTGAAAAACTAAAAAACACTGGCGCCTCAGTGAAAGAACAAACTTTTAAGGCAAAGACATCAACCATTGGTGAAGTACGTGCATCAAATATTATTGCTTCCTTTAATCCTACTTATGCCCGACGCGTTGTACTAGCTGCTCACTGGGATACCCGCTATATAGCGGATGAAGACAAAGAGGCCGCAGACAAACCACACGATGGTGCCGATGACGGCGGGAGCGGTGTAGGTGTTTTACTTGAAATTGCACGATTGATAAAGGAGAATCCAATTGCTATTGGAGTGGATATCGTTTTATTTGACGTAGAAGATCAAGGATCAACATCAGGAGGCAGCGAAAGTTGGTGCCTGGGTTCTCAGTATTGGGCACAAAACCCACACGTAAAAAGCTACAGAGCAGAGTATGGCATCCTATTGGATATGGTTGGGGCGAAGGGCGCTGTTTTTCGAAAAGAGCAACTCAATGGAATGTTTTTTCCTGCTAAAGTCAATAGAATACATAAGTTGTATAACAATGTCTGGGCACTCGCAAAAGGAATGAACAAGTCAGCCTATTTTCTTGACATGTATACCGGACCAGTAACGGATGACCATTTCTTTGTCAACTTGCACACAGAAATTCCGATGATAGACATTATCTACAAATCAATTGAAAATCCAAATGGTTTTGGCGCACATTGGCATACGCATCAGGACAATATGAGCGTCATTGATCCTACTATTTTAGGTGCCGTAGGTCAAGTGGTCACCGCCTATCTCTACAACTCTTCGAAAGCTCCAATGTAAACGAAAGAGAAAGATTTATTCCAGCTTAACTCTTACCGTAATACCACCTTGCGTATTTACTACGAGGAAGGAGTTACTCACATAAGGTGACTGACGTCTGTAATCGACAAAGAATCGAATAGCAATATTCTTATTGACATCATAACTTATCGCTGGGGAAATCGTAATATCCTTTGAACCTCTAGTTGCTCTGGCACCTACTGCCTGGTCAAGGAGGTGATTTAAGGTAATATTATCTGAGAACGAAACATCCAGTAATATATTTAAATCATTCCCCGTTTTTGGTGTGCCTGTACCCGGACGATTGCTACTTGGCTTTTTCTTGTTTGATGCATTGTTAAATCCGGGCAAGAATCCTATACGCACATTCTTCATCTTCCAGTCAAAACCAAAGTCAACTGTAGTCGATCGGGTTTCAGCAAGTTCGTAGGAAATATAGCCCATTGACAAAGTCCTGCGCTTTGCATACCCAAAACTGATATTCATATCATTCTTCATCTTGATATCAAGGCCGATCAAGGGGGCAAAGGACTCCTCTATTAAGACGGTGGGTGCTAAAAACTGTGAATGGTAGTTTTTGCTAATAGTATCCAGGTTGAAAATGTTTTGTTGCCCTAAATATTCTTCTGTATCAGGGTTATACTCTGTATAGGTCAAATCAGAGGCAAATTGATTAACACTCAGGGATGCTTTATAGCCATGTGTTAATCTGACATTACTAAATATCTTCTGAAGTGCAGGAATCTTACTTAGTCCACTGTAATTTAGTGTCCAGTTTGGGCTTGGTATCCAACTGAACATATCAGTAAAATCAAAGTTCGTTGGATTTTTGTTTGTATAGGCAGATAAAAAGGCCGGCGTCAAAATATCCTGTTGCTTCCTTCCGAATCCTTCACTATATTTCGTACCATCGACTTCGTGCTCGCCTACCCCTCTTTGATTAGATATGATGGCCCTGTTAGCTTCAAATTTATTAAAAAGCTGATTTAACTCCAGGGAATCTCCCATAAACAAAGTTTCGAGTGCCAGATAAGAGATCGTAAAACTGCCAATCTCCCGTGCATTCCTTTTCGAAATATCGTCTATCGTATTTCCCGCTTTGTTGTAAGTTTTGTAAAAAACTGAAAAATTTGTTGATAGGTTTCGAGTGAAATCCACGTCGATTTTGAAGTCTTTTACGGGTTCTATAGAGATCCTACTATCGAGAGATTCGGAACGCGATTGAAGCACAGGTGCATTTTGAAACGCATTTGTTGTAATCCATTCACTTGTTCTGGCCTTCTCCAGAAAATCAACGGAGGGATCATAGACATTCTTATTGATTTTAGGTTGCCCACCGGTCACGAATGATAATCCTGGTGCACCGAAACCTTTGCTCATCCCCAGAAATCCCGTTTTGGGTGTAAAACCAGGAATTGTTGTACCACTGGTA
Source organism: Saprospiraceae bacterium (assembly GCA_037968695.1). Lineage (GTDB taxonomy): Bacteria > Bacteroidota > Bacteroidia > Chitinophagales > Saprospiraceae > Opimibacter. The sequence continues at coordinate 7,700 of JBBKWA010000086.1, read as the reverse complement.
ATGCCGTAGTTGATTCTGAATTTACGAAAAGACATCAGTAATCGTACAGCAGCTTTTGTTAGCGGATTAATTTCGCCCTCTTTCTTTTTCTTTTCTGCATCGGCTTTAGGATCACTCTTTGCATTGGGATCAGCACTCTTGCTAGGATCTTGTGCGCCAGGGTTTTTTGCTTTTGTAGGTCCACCCCTGTTTGCAGTCGACGACCGGCTAGTCTTATTGACTTTAGCCAGGAATTTAGACTTGTTATATAGGCTGACCAAATCAAACTCAGTGGAAACATTTGTTGTTTGCCCATTCTGAATCACATTGCCAAGTGAGTCTGTATTCAGTGAAGCAGCTCTCCAACTATAGGTCGCGTCATAGCTGATATCCATCCTAATCCAGTCAATAATTGGTATGGTCTTTAACGGAACCGCAAATGTTACTCTGAACTGCTGATTATAATCCTTTGTCCGGCCACCTTTTAAGATGTTTTTATAAATAGAGTCTCTTCTTTCCTTTGGATCGATTGTGATAAAATTATTTCGATCAATATATTCATCCGGCTCATCAATCACGGATGCATTCGATGCATTAAAGTTGATTTTGATCGACTTGGTCAGGTCCCAGCGTAAACTATAGGTTTTGTCCCATGTAAAGCGCTTGGCATACCAGGTCTGAAACACCGGCTCAGAAAACCGGTAGGAACGCACACCAAACTTTCGATCCATGATAGTACTATACGTGAAGCTGCTTGGAATGGGATTCAGGTTTAATTCCGTCAGCCATTTTAACCAGACGCTTTTTGACAGGTTTTTAAAAGGCTGTAAGGGTTTGGAGGATATGCTATATATGTAATCTAATGATGCACGATGCTGGTCAACCTGATCTTTCTCCACTACGATATTGCGCAAATAAGATCTGGAATAAGAATAACTCGCGCCAAAATTCGAGATATCATAGGGCATCGGTTTACCTGCACCTCCACTATTCACCCGTAGATTAGTTATACTGATTTGTTTTATCGAACTAAAATCTTGTGATTGCTCTCGGACACTATCCCGTTGCGTATTATCAGCTATACTTTTAAGTTTATCGGCTAATACCAAATCAAGGTCCAAAGCATCAAACTCAGGTTTGCGAAGTGTCTCGCTATACTGATAGTAAAATGGAATTTGAATCTTTGAGTTCGTTCCAAAAAACTTACCCAATGAAAGATTAGTTGAAAAATCTAGTTGCGTAACACTTTCTTTTGCACGGTCATCAAGTTTTTGATCAAGTGCACCAAAACCAATACTTGAATATCCACCGGAAAGGCCTACGCTACCAAAATCAGCCAAGTCCGCGTCCAGACGAGCTACCGCTGCAACGCCTCCGCGCTCATCCAGACCAACCATTCGCAATTCATTGACCCATATTTCTCCGGAATAAGGGAAGGTAAATTCATCGCCTTCTTCATTGCGTATTCCGATCAATACATTACGCACATATCCTAGGGTTGGATTCCCTTTGATAGAATATTTCCGCACGACGTCAACCCCTTCAATAATCTGTGTCACTATCTCAGAATAAACATCACTGGTCGGTGTGCCTGATTCGTTTCTTGAAATCTTAAGATTGGTCATATCTTCCAATGCAAACTCCACATTGTTTTCAAATCGCCATAATTCCGCTTTATAATCATCACCTGTTAGATTTGGATTTCGGGACATCACCAGCGGCACTTCATACTCATAGTAGTTATTAACAAAATCTGATCCAAGGCGGACAAAAAGCTTAACAGCATTATCCGGAATACCAGTCACGGGGTCATTCAGATCAGCCTCCTCTGCATGCACAAACATCTCCAAACCTTGATATACTCTAAGGTCCAAATCGAGGTTCTTGTATACCCCACGCTGACATCCATCTTCCAGATTTTCAAACTTAAGCGATAATGATTGCTCGTTTTGATACACATTCTGATAAGAACTACTGGTGATTTGTTCTCTCTGAATACCTAATGGCAGATCATATCGAAATGGTATACGATCCGAATTCTCTTCAATATTTTTAGCATCAATAAACAATGATGCTTGCCCATCCATACCGCATTCCAATCCTCGCGTCACGACTCTCCATTGATTTCTCACCAAATCCAAGGTAGCGAAACGAAGTGTGGTTCGCGCCGTAAACTGAGTCATAAACATTCGCATAAATCGAATCGATCGAAAATCCGCAATACCCCCTACTGCTCTTTCATAGTTTCTGATGGGCAGCCTAAATTTGTACCAGGTACCATTTGCCGTATTGACAAAATCAGAAATCATCGGATTGTTTGGATTTAAATTTCCGATATCATTATTACCATTTGGATCTTTTTGAAATTCGACGACATATTCAAAATACGATTCCGTTTCACTCATCGTATTGTCATTATTTATGTCTTCGCTGTCAGGTATATTGGTGGATGCCTGAACACGGGTTTGACCCTCTTGCGTAAGCGGTGAGTTGCCATGCGTACCATTATACTTACTATAGCGTTTATACAAGTCCGTACCTGGTGGGTATGCGTCTCCATCAAGGAAGTACACAAAATTATCGTTTGCGGGGTCGCGCTGGGCCTCATTAAGACAATCTGCGCTCACTCCTGCATTTTGAAGCGCTTGCAGGTAATCAGCAAACCACGTTGCTTCATCTTCATCTGTCAGGCCATCCAATCCAACATCTTGTTGATCTCTACCGCCGGTTGCATTGGAGAAGGCGTTGACGGTAGCACTGATCCTGGGGATTTTCCCCCAATTGGTACTATCCGTTGGTCCATCATTTTCATTTAAAGGAAGGCCATGCTCAAAAAACTTCCGACTATCCCTTAGAATGTCTTCTGAAACATTTCCCAGGTGGAAGACGAGTTTTCCTTGCTCTCCACCCATCGAATCTTCCAAAAAAGGATCCAGAACCCAAAACTCAATCAGGTCAATGTTTGCCTGTTCGAAATTAACTTGATTAAGTGCACGCATGATTCCACCCCATCTCGATTCAGGGACCAGTAGTTTACATGTACTAGGGTCAATTCCTTCGGTTACGCCCGGTATTCCGCCCGGTACATCAAAATTGTAAGGACCGCGTTGATCAGGTACATACGTGACATCAAATGTTCGGAAATCATTAAGGCCAAAATTTGGTGTTCTGTTTTGAAATATTTCCTGTTGTGAAACCAATCGAGTGTATGGAAAAGAGTTTGCCCCAGCACTATTATTACGCACACCCTGATCAATTCGATACCAGTTGATCAACGCTCGGTTTGCACCATAGGCGCGATCATTGATCAATGCTGACTCTCTAAAAACCGGCATGCCGTCTATCACCGCATTCTGCGGTGTCGAAGCCAGAAACCATTGTGTCGTGGGTGTTCGAAGATCAAAATTACTTCTGGTTCCTTCGAAATCATCGAGATAGATGACGCCTTCTTTATCGTTTTTATCGATGTTGATGGCCCGGGAGTGTCCCGGTCTCAACGCTGCCATTTCGGCTTCGAACGTGATATTGGATGGTGCATTCGTATTTATCCCGGGTATTTTATCAACCAGTTTTGTCAACCAGGGAGCTTCATTACTATAATTCATGTCCAACCCATAAATTCTGTTGTTGATAGGGTCGTCACCGATATTGACCTTTTGCGTATAAGGCCGTTCGTATAAATGCAAATAGGTTCCTCCAACACTAAGGTGTTTATTTACTTCATAATCAGCTCTAAGGCCTAGCATTGTCTTCTTATTGAAGCTAAACAATGCATTGTCTTCAAAACTTACATTGATTGGTGTGCTGGGCTGAAGGAAGGCGGGATTTAATATTTTGATTCGTCCGATATTATAGTCTATCGTATAGTCTTCATTTTCTTTAAGTGTCTGTCCACCTGCAGTAACCCGTACAGACCCGGGGGGGATGTTAAAAGCCCCTAAGGAGATGTCCGAGGAGGTACTTGATTTTGCTTTTCCCCGAAGCGTGAAGCGATTCAACTCCGGATACTCTCTTGCGACGATAATCGTACTATCGTATAGTTGCGGATATATCAGCGAGTCAATGTAGGCCACATTACCCCCATTGTTTATAATGAAATTTTTAAGCGTCCCGTTAAAAGGTTCCAGCACAGGAAACATAATGATCCCCAAAGGAGGATTGATCGTAATACCAGTAATAAAGTCAAACTTACCGTCAGGCTGTGGGTCCCCCGTGGCATTCAAATTGTCTAATTCAAAAATAGTAATCAGTGGTACATTGGACAGCATCGCATTATCAGGGAGATACCTTTTAAAACCATCTTTCGTATCATCATAATAAACATCCAGCTCAAAATCATCCGGGTTGAGATCGCCCCCACCAATACGGTAAACGTTTTTCATCATCAAATCCCACATATGCAAATCCACGCGTTGATTGGTGGCTTTCAGCATCTTGACAAAAAGCACTTTTTGTGATCCGGTGGTATCTGTATTTTCTATTTCTGTTGACAACTCCCCCACCTGAAACACCTGCCCGTTATAGGTATATTCATAGGCGACACCCAGTACTTCGTCCTGATCCAATCGGATATTCAGGGAGATAAATCCCAGATTTGGATGAACCCTGTACTCATTTGAACTCAGCTTCCTTCCTTGTACTTTTTCAAAATCTCTTCCGCCGACAAAATTGTAAGGTGCTCCCTGAAGGACGGTGACGACATTATTGATATCTCTGGTAGCAGGATTGCCACGCAACTCAGGTATGATACGGTTAACATTATTATCTGCGAGAATGTCAATCATGCAGATATCCTTGTACGATGCTGTGTCCGGATTTCGCCAAAAATTTGGATCACTATTAGTCATTTCTCTCCACTCACCGGCATCCGATAAGGCTACAATATCCCTGACATCCGTAGTTTGATTTCTATCGTTGGTGACCCAAACCTCCATTCGTGTAATACTAAAAAGACTGTTGATCTGAGGAAGATTTGTCAATGCCCCTTCAAAAGCATTACGGTTGAAATGCGAAAGAAAGAAGTGGCGGTTTTCATCATACTGATCACCATAGATGGAGAATTCCTGTTGGGTGCTTCCTCCTTTTATTTGAATACTATTTTGCTTAGAATTTTGTTGAGAAGCAATTGCTGTAAGGCGAAGATGGCCAAATTGGAATTCTGCTTTTATTCCAAATAGACTTTGACTTCCTTTAATAAGTGTGGAGTTCAGCGGCAAGCTTACATCACCAGCTTCGATTGATTTAAGGATCTCATCATCACTAAACAAATCGGAATTATAATCGAGCTTCAGTTTGTTCTGAAAATCAAACGTTCTGGAGGTATTGTAATTAAAACTTGTATTTAATTTCTCTCCTATCTGCCCATTCACATCGACCTGAATATCCATGTCAAAATCAAAACGGGGACCATTTCGTTGTTGTCGGATGGGGAGAATTGGGTTGTCCTGACGATAATAGTCTAAACCAAAAGTGAGGTCCACATTTCCTTGAGGACGAATATCCACAGTGGTGCCGCCGAAGAGTCGATCGATGATGTCTTTAGAAACATCTACCTGCGCTACCGGGTCAAGATTGCCGCCTTTGCTTCGGTCTCCTTGGGCAGCACCGGCAAGTTTTTTAAAGTAGTCTCCTTCTGTTTTTTGGGCATTCCATTCGAGGTATTCATCGAAGGTCATCGTTGTGGGTGCACGATAATTTTCGCCGCCAATGGTTTCAGTAAGGATGTACGTATTTGTGGCAGGGTCGTACTCGACGTTTTGAATTAAATCAATCGGATCGAGTAAATCAAAGGGATTGCTATTTGGATCTTCAATCCAGTTGCCATAACGATCTACAATAGGAATAGAGTCAATGGTCATCGTCGGACCTTCTTCATAAACGATTACATACGGGTCGTCTAAGTTGTACGAGGCAGTGACCTGTTCGATAATGAATAGGAAAAAGAGTATAGCCAGGGATGACCTTAATAAAAACGACGCGATCTTGCTCATGTACTTGTTATGCCTTCTCTATACGCTTCAAGGGTCATTTTACCCCTCCAAATACCTCTTTCGAGGCCGATCAAATATGTTAATAGGTTGTATAACGATACAATTCCATTTGAATTATATGAATTCATGCTGATAACATGCGCAACGCCAATCTAACAAGTGTTTCAGTTGGTATTTCCTTTCCCTGGTCCCTGACAATTTGGCTGATCACCTTATCCACCTTGCTTTTCATAAAGCCCAAAGTTACTAAAGCAGATTGTGCTTCATCCATGGATTGGTGGAAATTAGTGCCTTCATTTGGTGCCAGCGGATCAATCTCTGTCTTTAACATTTTATCCTTCAATTCCATCATCAACCGCTTAGCTGTCTTTGGCCCTACTCCTTTTACCTGCTTGAATGCCAGCTCATTATCGGTAATAATGGCCTGTCTGCATTCTTCAGGTGACATTCCAGATAATATCAATCTTGCAGTATTCGGGCCAATCCCGGAGACACTGATCAAGTGTATAAAAACCTCTCGTTCTGCCGGATCATGAAACCCCCACAGTCGGTGAATATCTTCCTGGACCTGCAGCCACGTAAAGATCTTGTGGTTTTCACCGTCTTTGATCTGATCAAAACTATTTAATGTGATATTTAACAAATAACCTATTCCGCCCGTTTCCAGAACCACATGGGTAGGTTGTTTGGAGACCACTTTTCCGTGAATATATTCGTACATATTATAAAAGTTGCAAATATAACTAACCCCCGGCAATTAACTCCAAAAGTCACATGCTATCTTTGCAGGATATGAACATACTGATAATTGGAAGCGGAGGCCGGGAACATGCGCTGGCTGATCAATTGGCAACAAGTCCAAACTGTTCAAGGTTATTTATCTCTCCCGGAAATGCCGGGACAGCCTTAGCAGGAGAGAATTTAGCTATCGATACAAGTGACTTTGAAGCTGTCAAAGCAGCAGTATTGGCCCATAATATCGAATTGGTTGTTGTAGGCCCGGAAGCGCCCCTTGTGGACGGCATTGTTGATTTCTTTTCAGAAGATGAAAAGCTACGCACTATTTCAATTATAGGGCCTTCTGCAGAAGGGGCTAAGCTGGAAGGAAGTAAGGCTTATGCCAAGGAATTCATGGCCAGGCATAATATCCCGACGGCAGCATACAAATCATTTAAAAAGGCAGATTTAAATGAAGCGCTGGACTATCTGAGTCATCATGCTTATCCTGTGGTTTTAAAAGCGGATGGACTTGCTGCCGGCAAAGGTGTGTTGATCTGCCATTCCAAAGAAGAAGCGCAGTTTGAAATAAGGGAAATGCTTTCCGGTAAATTTGGTGCAGCAAGTGCCACAGTGGTTATAGAAGAGTTTTTATCTGGTACCGAATTTTCTGTTTTTGCACTTACTGATGGCAATCACTATGTTTTATTGCCGGAAGCGAAAGACTACAAGCGAATAGGTGAAGGTGATCAAGGATTAAATACTGGTGGCATGGGGGCTGTGTCGCCTGTTCCTTTTGTTGATGAAGTAATCCATAAAAAAGTGCTGAAGCAGGTAATTGAACCGACGATTAATGGATTGCGGGAGGAAAAAATAAAGTACAAAGGTTTTGTTTTTTTTGGGCTGATTCTGGTCAATGGCGATCCTTACGTTATTGAGTATAATTGTCGGTTAGGTGATCCGGAGACGGAGGCGATATTGCCCCGATTGAGGACAGATCTGGTGGAATTATTT
>JBBKWA010000085.1:0-5252 GCA_037968695.1 Saprospiraceae bacterium | reverse complement strand
GAAAATCGGAGCGAAGCGGAGACCCTGCTGTTAGCCGAAGGAGTATACAGCGGGGGTGAAAATCGGAGCGAAGCGGAGACCCTGCTGTTAGCCGAAGGTGTATACAGCGGGGGAGAGAAGCAAATTAAACATTTAAGCACTTCCCCATTTAACCATTTAAACAAATCACTAAATATAAAAGGCGAAAGGGAAAAAGAGATTCTTCAGTGAATCTATTTAATACCAATCTCAGTTCTTTCGAACAAGTCAACACTTCCGTTCTCTAGTTTTAAAACACCGCGAGGGCAAACGGCAGCACATACGCCGCATCCAACACATGAAGCCCTGACAATATTCTGTCCTCGTTGAGCATAATGTCTGACATCAATTCCCATCTCGCAAAATGTGGAACAATTGCCACATGAAATACATTGGCCTCCATTGGTAGTAATTCTGAACCGGGAGAAAAAGCGTTGCTGTATGCCCAGAATGGCAGCCATCGGACAGCCAAAGCGACACCAAACTCTTGATCCCATGAGTGGGTAGAAGCCAACACCAATGACGCCACTAAAAATGGCACCTATAAAAAACCCATACCATTCGCGTACTACGAAACTGTTGAGGAAAAGAATATTGCTTTGGCCTGTGATATAGGTATAGAGGACCATGAACGTCATGATAAGCGCAAAGACCAAAACACCATGAAGCAGCCAACGTTCGACCTTCCAGGATTTAAGTGAGTTGTCGGATAAATGTCTGAACGGATCTCCTGCTGTTTCGGCGAGGCCACCGCAGCCACATACCCAACTACAATACCATCGTTTGCCAAAGAAATAAGTAAGGATTGGCGAGATCACAAAAATCATGGCTGTTCCCCAACCCAACATAAACAGGCCAAGTGAACCGCTGGAAAGGAGTTTGTCAAGATTCCAATCAAAAAAGAAGTAATAATTTAGTGGCCACATGTTTTTTAAATCCATCGAGGGCTGATTCAACCGCTCCAGAATTTCCGGTATAAGGAATGCGAAACATAGTTGGAAAAACATGACAGAGACCGTCCTTATTTGTTGGTATCGATTGCCTTTATATTTTATCAGAAATTTAATGCCAAATAAGAGTATGGCTAAGGTGTAGAATACGCCGTACACAAACCACTGACTTGCCGGCTTGTTTTTGATCCATTCACTGAAAGGATCAAAAAGACCGACCAAACCTGTGTTGGTGAATTCATTAAGACCAAGAATGTCTGGAAAAAAGTATAACAGAATATAAAACCCTGAAATGCATAACGCCAGCATCCAGGCTACCATGCCACGATTAGTTAAGACTCCAGACCAGCTATAATCATTTTTTATGCCTTCTTTTTTGCCTTTGTAAAGCGAATAGCTATACCCCGTAATACTAATTCCGATGAGTGCTAATGAAACAATTAATGTAGAGCCAACGGGTATTTGGTACCCACTCATACCAATGAGCCCAATCATTAAACCCAGGAAGCCTATTGTCAAAAATAATTTTTGGAGTGCACTCAGCCCGGGATAATAGGAAGGCGTAAGGGATAAGGTAGCATCTGGAGACTGGGTCATAGTGCAGGGCTTTTTTTCTTTTTTAAAAACTGAAAGACACGGTTGTATTGACCATTTCCTTTTTTCAAAATAGTCTTACCAGTTACGCTGGTGTAAACTTCCCTTACATTTTGGGCCAGAGGTTTGGTAAACTCGGGATCAAAAAAAGCAAGCTCAAGTTCAGCCAAAACGTCTTCAATGGTACTTTGCCTATGAATCCATTCATGGCAGACTTCCTGACGAAATCTAACGCCTAGAAGATTAAAGCCTACGACGCCATACCGGTTGTAATTTATTCGAATACTTTTGTCTCCCCCTTTATTTTCCCAGTAAAGGCTGTCCTGATCATTTGGAAGGCTTGGTAGAATCTCTCCATAGCATTGATACTCGATAGCGAAAAACTTTGCTGAATTAAACCAGATCCCCGGTTGATATTTTGTCTCCTTGCCGCATATCGTTTTAGCCACTGCTTCACCCATCATTTTGCCGGTATACCAAATAGGCTCGATGGCCTTCCTGCCTTTGTCCGGACTTCTTAATTCTGCACAATCCCCGATGGCATAGATGTCTGGGATATTGGTGCGTAGAAACTGATTTACCAATATACCCTGAGCCAATTCTATGTTACTATCGTTTAGCCAATTTACGTTTGGTCGAACACCAATAGCAATTCCGACAAATTGACATTCAAATTCTTCACCTGTATTAGTCGTCACTGAAGTAACTGCACCCTTGCTATCGCTATTAATCTTTTGGATTTCAGTTTGCGCTCGAAGATCAACGCCATGTTGTTTAATGTGTTGACTGATTATTTTCGATTCTTCCTCAGGCAGTAGGGAAGAAGAATAACTGCTCTCTCTGATCAGATGGGTAATAGCAATTTTTCTGCTGTGAAACATTTCCGCAAGTTCAACCCCTATTAATCCACCACCTGCAATGACTACATTTTTTACATTCTTTGTTTTGGACTCGATATAGGCAAGGTCCTGAATGGACTGTAGGGTTGAAACGCCATCCAAATCTGCGCCGTCAATATTAAGTGTATTGGCATTTGAGCCGGTAGCAATGATGAGTTGGTCATACTTCAACAGGTGGCCAGAACGGGTACCGATTGATTTGCCGTGGACATCAACTTTTTCTACGTGATCTTTTACTAAATCGATATTATTTTTTTTCCAAAACCACGGCTCATAAGGCATGATATCTTTCCAGCGCATGTGGCCCATATACAGATACATCATGGCAGTTCTGGCAAAGAAGAAATCTCCTTCAGAAGAGATGACCGTGATAGCATGATCGCTTAGTTTACGGATATGCCGTGCTGCGGTTATCCCTGCAACACCATTGCCAATAATGATAATATTTTTCCTGGTAGTAGTAATACGTTAAGCGTTTGTCAAAGTTCCTTGAAATGAAGCTAATTGATATTCACTACAAACACAAACTTTTTATTACCAAGGGAGGTGGGTGTAAGGAAGATGAGCAATGTGGCAAAGGATGTAAGTAGCAATAAAAAAGCCCTGAAGAAAATCCATCAGGGCTTTTTTTACTTTATAATTGTATGCTTAACAATTACAACTTGCTAAAAGGTAGCGCTGTAACTGCTTTGTTTTGTCTAAGCTCAAGGATATACATTCCAGGAGCATAGTCACTAACATTGATTTTTTCAAATGCTGTTCCATTAGAAAGGTTGATTGTGCCAAGGTCTTTAATCAATCCTCCGTATGTGTTGTAAATTCTCATACTTACTGGAGTCTCACTTAAGAAGTCTACAGAAAGATTCATGATATCTGATGTTGGATTAGGATACAAAGAAGTTTTTCCCATTGGAATCAATGGTACAGCACTTAATTGTTGATCTAATGGTGCTGTAGATCCGTTAAGGATTTCACCTGTTTCATCATCAAGAATGAACGTGATGACATTCATCTCCTTTACATTAAAGTTTGCCGGAACGGTATAGGTCCATTCAACCATAAATTCTTCTCCGGCTTCAAGGACATCAGGAATACTGTTTTCCATACCATTAAATCCACCAAATAGGGCACGAGGTACAAAATGATAAACCATGTCAGCAGCAGGAACCGGATCAGGTAAATTTTCAAATCCACCCATAGGCCCTTGTGCTCCGCCTGCGTAGTAGTTTACTTGATTATAACCAGCAGTTGTACCGGTTACACCATTTTCAGTAATGACACATGAAAGTCTTAAGTCATTGGCAGCAGTAGCAACAGAAAGGCTACCAATTGCACGGACAACTACGTTTCTGGATGTCGGCTCATAGATTGACTCAGTTCTGATTTGAGCAGGAACCATTCTGTTTGTAAGATTAGGTAACTGAGCAATAAAAGAGGCAGGATTAATATCCTTAATTGTGCGATCGAGATGACCTGAAGGATATCCTCCAACACTAGCACTGAAAGGTCCATCATAAGCTGCTACGACCATAGGATCACCATTGTGAACAGCAATTGGAATAGCTACGTCAGCATATTCAGCAGCAATGATATCCATATTGACAGTACCTCTAGGGCACCATCCGCACCATGTTCCTGTTGCTTCTTCAACAACTACCAATTTTGGTTGTACCACATCGAGGCCATACAAGTTTCTTGATCCATTATTATCATCCGGATCTTCATCATCGACTCCATTAGGCATTGAGATCTCAACATTGATAGGAAACTCACCAGCTTCTGCCAGAACAAAGTCTACTGCATGTGTTAGGGATCTTGTGCCTAGTGTTGGGATATTAAGCCCTGTCACAGTATCTGTGTATGTGTTACCCCCCTGCTCCCATGTAAATAGAAGCGAAGTAAGCATATCAGCGCCATGATTCTCAACCATCACTGTAATCGGTACTTGACCGCCAGTTGGGTTGTACTTTTCAAAACTCACGCTTTGAGTTATTACGTTATTGTTTTTGTATCGTTCTACCTGGATATTATCCATGTACAATAGGAACTTATCATTCGAATTGTTTCTAAAGGCGAAATGAATCGTCTGACCCATATAGGCATCAAGGCTAATAGCTCTCAATTTCTTTGCCGTTTCTTCTGCAGGGATCGTTAGAATAATATCAGTAAAGCTTGCCACCTCATTGTCGGTGGTAGAAATACGTACTTCGTAACCGTCGCGATAAGCAGCGTCCGGACTGTAGGCTTCCCATGTGAGGAATGTATTTTCCTCTGTAACTTCAATTTCAGGCGAAATCAACCAATCATCACAAATGCCTACAGGAGAAAACCAGGATGTACTGATGACTTCCCAATTAGTGGCAGTTCGTTGAACAGGCTTGAAAGTTGGACCTGCACCAGCATTCATTGCATTTGTAGCTATTGTTTTGCCGTCAACGTCTACAGCAGTCATAGTGCCCAGAGTACCATCATCAAAATCTGCTGAGAAGAGGATCTGTGCCTGAGTGTGTCCGAATAGACAGCCCAGAATAAGAAGAGTAAGGACTTTTTTCATGAATAAAGTTTAGTTAGAAAGTGATTAATAGTTAATTAATTCTTGGAGGCATCAAAAATAGGTAAAAAGGTTCTGAAAAAAGCTGAAATAGCTGGTTTTCGCCAATTATTTGTTCGATTTGTCACATATTATATACTTAATAATTTGTCGAACAGACAAAAAGGCAGATTTTTGTATTGACAAATAAAAGTTAATGTTTTACTAATCTCCTAAATAATAGGAAATTAAGTAATATAT
>JBBKWA010000084.1:0-4091 GCA_037968695.1 Saprospiraceae bacterium | reverse complement strand
CACTACAAAGCACCTGTTTTTGAAAAATATGGCGCTTACTTTGCAGGCTTGCGGTATCAAAAAGCCATACAGTCCTCTGGTTTCACGACGACGTCAGATTTTCAACTTCCATTAAAGTCAACTCAGCTTGGGATCAACAAATTACGGGAAGTAGGCTGGGATGGAAAAAGCAAGTTGATTGTTTTAAATCCTGCGGGGTTTTACACAAGCAGAAATTGGCCGATGAGCCATTATTTGTCTTTCATTGAGTTATTGGAAAAAGAGCTTAAATATGACTTTAATATTCTTTTCATCGGGGATGGACGCATAGCAGAAAAAGCACAAACGATGACCAACGCTTTTCCCGCACGTTGCCTCAATTTGGTAGAGAAGACCAGCCAAATGGAAGCATTTGCTATTTTGCCTCATATCCAGTTGATGCTATCGGAAGACTCTGGTTTGGCACACATGGCTTGGGTACAAGGAGTGAAAACATGCCTGATGCTGGGCTCCACCCGTGCCGACTGGACAGCTCCACCGTACGAGCATGTGATTAATCTGACTTCCTCTGATTTGGAATGCGGCAACTGTATGGAGCCTGTTTGTAAGTATGGTGATGTACGTTGCCTCACGCGCTATACACCAGCATTGGTGTATACTCAAATTGCTAAATGGTTGTAACATGAAATGGAAGGTACGTTGCCCTAATTGCCATCAACTAGTAGATTTTACTGCCCTTTCTTGTGGTGGCAAAGACTGTTTGGCGAGCGAAAACGAGGTGGTTCGGCTGTTTACGGATGACTTTTATCAAAGTTTTTATTCGCATGAGCAGCATTTTATACAAGCCAGAGAAGCCGAAGGTGTGCGTATTAAAAATACCAGTATTTATGAGCAGTTACCCTATTTGGATAATATACTGGGACGCAATGCGGCAGAATGGAAAGCCTTCCGAGAAGATCTCGATATCATTGCCCGGCATCTGGCAGGACAACAAGGCTTGCGAGTCTTAAATTATGGAAGTTGGAATGGCTGGCTATCTAACCATTTAGTGAAATGGGGGCATCAGCCCTTAGCCATTTCTTATTTCGCTGATTTATATGACGGCCTTGGCGCACAACAATTTTATCACAATAATTGGGAGTCCGTTCAGATGGATATAGAAGGTAACCTTGCGATTATCGAAGATACTTTTGATGTTATTATCTTGAATCGGGGAGTGGCATTTTTGGTTGATCCGGCTAAAACAGTAGCGGAATTAATTTGCAAACTAGCTCCGGGAGGGCAGTTGATTATCACGGGTTTCAATCATTCCAAAGATACCACAAAAGCTAAGGAGCGTTTTCAACAGCACCGTAAACACTATCAGGAGAAGCATGGTTTTGAGCTACTTTTTACGCCGACTAAAGGCTATTTAAGTAATCAGGATATGCAGGATATCAAGGCTTTGGGGGTGAAGCTAAAGCCACATCCGAATAAATTTTTGCAGAATATTCGTGCTAAATTTATAAAAACTAAGCCTGCGTACACTTACGGCTACTTCTTAAAGGTACCGGAAACATGAAAGACGTAAGAAAGAACCATTTCTTGATTTTAGGAGCACCTCGTTCCGGGACGACCTTGCTCGAACGTTTACTAGACAACCATTCTGAAATAGCAGTATGCCCAGAGTCTGATGTATTTACCAGCTTGTACCGAACCAGTTGGCGAGGGCGTTTTGTGTCTAATTGGCATTATCATCAGTTTATGACCTACCTGACGGGCTGGTTGAAAGAATTTAATGATCCGGCACTCCTTGTCGCTCAGCGTTATTGGCAGGAAAATAAAAAATACCAAGGCCCTGTCCAAGAATTGTTGAAGACATTGGCAGGCCAGTATTTAGCGCAAAAGCAGAAGAAAATATTTGGCGAGAAATCGCCAGGAAACAATGATCGTGTAAAGTTCATCTGCGATCTATTTCCGGAAATTAAGCTGGTCAGGATCATTCGCCATCCTTATGATGTCGTCTGTAGCATCATGAAGTTATTGGAGAAGTATGTCATTAATTGTTCTCAAGATGAACTTTTGCTGCGTGCTGCATCCTTTGTTAAAACAGGTGCCCAAGCCTGGGAAATTCGCCCATTATCGGTATCACAGAATCATTACTTAAAGTATGAAGATCTTATTGAGGATACACCTGCTGTACTCATGGAGATTTGTGCTTTTCTTGGACTTGATTACGAAAAAGATATGTTAGCGATTGATGCAGATCATTATTTAACTAATCCTGCTAAAAAAAACATCGTACATCCCAACCTTGGCCAAGCAATAAATGCTAACAATAAGAATAAATATCGCCAACAGCTAAGTCAACAACAACAGCAAATGCTCTTTCGCTTTTTTGGCTCAAAGCTTGCTGCTTTACCCTATCAAATAGCAGACAACAAGGCCCGTCTTGGCGTGCAGCAACACTTATTAATCCTAAAGCACCGATTACTTTTTCAACTCAAATTCCATTTCTGGGAAGACGAAATTATTAGGCTCAAGCTGTTGGTGAAGTCTTTAATCCATTGGGTGAGAACGGGAAAATAAGAGAAGACCATGAAACAGAGAAAACATATCGTCATTACAGGAACGGGAAGAACTGGAACAACCTTCCTAATGGAACTCCTTACTCACCTAGGCCTTGATACAGGGTTTGATGAGGAGCAACTTAAGCGCTTTAAAAACCCACTGGGACGTGCGGGACTAGAGTATAATGTTGGATTCGAAGATTGCCCCCACATCGTAAAACACCCATCATTTTGTGATTACGCTGATGAAATCATTGCTCGTGAGGACATTGTAATTGAGCACATTTTTGTTCCAATTAGAGACCTCTACGCAGCGGCTGAAAGTAGAAGGTTTGTCGCCAAGGAAAATATAGGAAAAGCCTCCTTTTTGGATAAAATAAAATTTCTTTTGGGTAAAAGTAAAGCGTTTACCGGAGGACTACTGCACACTAACTCGCTGAAAAGGAATAGTCAGGAAAATGTTTTACTGAATATGATCTATAAACTAATGTTAGCTGTTTCCAATTCTTCCATTAATGTTACTTTAATCAACTATCCTCGGAGTACAAATGATGCAGCCTATTTATTTGATAAACTTAAACCAGTTTTTAAAGAGCTGGAATTCACGGAATTTGTAAAAGTATTTAATAAGACCGTTCAGCCAGAGCTGGTTCACCATTTTGGTTCAGGACAGGTTTAACTTGTTTGAAATATCTTCTACCTTCCACAAAGCCAATATTTTACCTTTAAATTCTTTTTCAAAACCCGGTGGGCAGTATTCCTTGATTTTGATAATAGGTTCAGGGAAATTGAATGGTTTTATCTCAAGATTTAAGGGGCGCCAATCACCTGTTGTAATGTCGTAATTAACTTGATGCTCAGGAAAGGTTGTAGTCAGGAGGTAGGTAGACTTTGATTTTTTGATATTATGCAATGATTTGAAAATATCGTCGTAAGAAAAGTGGACAAGACAATCCTTGTTAAGAATCAGGTCATGAGTTCCTATTTCTTCCTTGGGGTTTGTCTAATTTATTAATGCAATGTGACCATGGAAACGTCCCAACTTTGTTTCAATATTATTTATATCCGAGGGACAGTGAAGAGGTTGACTGTGTTTTTAGTCTCCCTTCTTCGATGGTCTGATTGCCAATTCAGACTTGTTGCCAATGGTTGTTCTTCAGAAGAAGTAGATTATCTAAGGAAACTGTGTGAAGTTAACAACAGGCTTCAATTGCTTGTTTTTCCGTCAAAGAAGGTAGCCATACATAGCGCTGTATTAAATCACCTTCAATTGCTTGATAAAGATAAAAAGTTCTTTTGCTTTATTGATTCAGATATATTTGCCATTAACCATTTCTTAGAAGAACTAAGTTGCCTTACTGAAAACTATGCGGGGATTTTTTCAGGTGCCCCAATATGGGTGAAAAAGAAAGAATATCATTTTCAAAATACTTTTGATATAGTAGGGGGATATTATCACTTCATGGATAATGACATCTGCCTGGGCAGCACTTTTTTTTCTGTTTATAAAAATGAAGTGCTCAACAAAGTTATCAAAGAAATGGGTGTTGGGTTTCAAGGATA
>JBBKWA010000083.1:0-11538 GCA_037968695.1 Saprospiraceae bacterium | reverse complement strand
TGAGACGCCTAGCTTGCGGCAGATGTCTTCAACCTTCGCCCCAGCCTCATGCTCTTTGATGGCCTTGATAATCTGTTCTTCTGAATAACGCTTCTTCATTTTGAGATCTCCTTATTGGTAATTTAACCGGAAATCTCATCTTGGTCATGGTACTAATTCAGGGGGATAGGACAGCCTATAAAAGGGCCTCAAATTGAGGCTTCAAAGTGTCAATTGAACGGGGGGAAGTCCAGGGTTAAGCTGCTAGCAGTAATCTGGGGCAAGATGGTATTGTGCGGTTTGGGTATACGTGTGGGCAGGTAAACTGATTAACCGGCGTTAATTAAGCTTTTTGGCTTTAGCTTTGAGAAATTGTGGAAGTTTAGACACATTTTTATAAGGCAAAGCAATAAACGGGTTAATACCATTCTTCCGCATTGCCGCGATATCTTCTTTCGATTTTCTCAATATTTGCTTGATGCTACCGTTACTGGCGCCTCCGACCCGCATTTTTACCAAAACCTCTGGGATGTATCCTACTTTGACTGTTAAATCGCCCAAATATCTCAACAGCGAATCATAGTCACTCGCAATACGAAATTGCGTATCAAAAACTCCTAGCTTTTTGTAAAGTTGACGTTTCATAAAAAACGTCGGGTGAGGCGGCATCCAGCCCAACTTTAACCTATCGCGCTGAAACTCACCAGAAACCCAATTCCGAATTACTCGTGACGGATCGCCAGCATCTACATATTGTAGATCGCCGTAAACCGCATCAAAACCCTGCTCGAAACAGGCGACAACCCTAGCCAATACGTCATCATGAGCCAGGAAGTCATCAGAATGAAGGAACCCTACCACGTCACCCGTGCTTCGGCCGATACCCTTGTTTAATGCATCATAAATACCTTGATCTGGCTCTGATAAGAACACATCACCATCACCAAGCGTTGCGCGTGCAATGGACTGCGTTTTATCGGATGATGCCCCATCTATAACCACGTGTTCGATCATTGACCAAGTTTGGCTTTTCAAACTCGAAATAGCATGCGCTATAGTGGCCTCGCTGTTATAGCAGGCAGTAACAACCGATATCTTCAAGGAGCCAACCACGATTTATACCATCCTCAACTCGGTTTCATGATTTAAAACCCATTGATAAGTGTGGGTCAGTCCCTGCTCCAAGTTGTATTGCGGCTGCCAACCCAAACTCTGCAATATTGATGAATCCATAAGCTTTCTTGGAGCACCATCCGGTTTGCTGGCATCGAAGACCAATCTACCTTTGAATCCGATCACTTTGGCTATGGTCTCGGCTAACTCTCTAATTGAACAGTCTATACCTGAGCCTACGTTGATATGAGAGAGCATGGGGTGCGTGTATTGGTGATATATATCTAAATCCAGATCCATCACATGAACACTGGCTGTGGCCATATCATCAACATGTAGAAATTCACGCAAAGGTCTACCACTCCCCCAAACTACGACTTCCTCGGCAGATTTTTTCTTGGCTTCATGAAAGCGTCGTACTAAAGCAGGGATTACATGACTGTTCTCAGGATGAAAATTATCTTCTGGTCCGTAAAGATTTGTCGGCATTACACTCCGGTAATCACGACCATATTGACGATTGTAACTTTCGCACAACTTGATACCGGCTATTTTAGCGATGGCATATGGTTCATTGGAAGGCTCCAAAATGCCCGTCAACAATGCCTCTTCATTCATAGGTTGATCTGCAAATTTGGGATAAATGCACGACGATCCAAGGAAAAGCAATTTTTGGACATTAGTCTGATGGGCAGCGTTAATGATGTTCGCCTCAATCATCAGGTTATTGTAGATAAATTCGGCAGGATACCTATTGTTAGCGTGTATACCACCCACTTTAGCGGCAGCCAGATAAACCTGGTCTATACTTTGCTGCACAAAAAAAGTGTTAACGGCAGGTTGGCTCGTTAAATCCAGTTCATCTCTACTGGCCAAGATCAGCCTGACGCCTTCTTTTTTTTTCAGCAAACTTACAATTGAGGAACCTACCATGCCCAGATGACCGGCCACAAAAATCCGTGTTTCTTTTAACGACATCATTAGTTCTCTACAGACACTGGCAGGTCAAGTCCATGATGTTTAAGAAGGGCATGTCGGCGTGCAATTTTTAGATCTTCCGCCACCATCTCCTGGCACATCTCCTGCGCGGTAATTTCAGGCTCCCAACCCAGATTAGCTTTAGCCTTGCTTGGATCTCCTAACAAAGTATCCACCTCTGTCGGGCGGAAATAGCGCGGGTCAATCCGAACTACGACATCACCTGCTTTAATGCCAGTCGCCTTTTCACCTTCAACTGAATCGACAACAGCAACTTCATCGGTGCCCTGCCCCTTGAAACGCAATGTTATACCGAGTTCACTGGCACTCCAGATAATGAATTGCCTGACAGAATACTGTACACCCGTAGCAATTACATAGTCTTCCGGCTGATCTTGCTGCAGCATCATCCATTGCATTCTGACGTAATCCTTAGCATGTCCCCAGTCACGTAGTGCGTCCAAATTGCCCATGTAGAGACAATTTTCTAACCCTTGCGAAATGTTAGCAAGGCCACGTGTAATCTTTCGGGTTACAAACGTTTCACCGCGACGAGGTGATTCATGGTTGAAGAGAATTCCATTGCATGCATACATCCCATATGCCTCACGATAATTTATTGTTATCCAGTAAGCATATAATTTGGCAACCGCATAGGGAGAACGTGGGTAAAAGGGCGTAGTCTCTTTCTGTGGTGTTTCCTGAACCAAACCGTAAAGCTCTGAAGTGGAAGCTTGATAGAATTTAGTTTTCTTCTCTAGCCCAAGTAGACGAATAGCTTCAAGCAGACGCAAAGTCCCAATAGCATCTACGTCTGCTGTGTACTCGGGAGACGCAAACGAAACTGCTACGTGTGACTGCGCACCGAGATTATAGACCTCATCTGGCTGCGTTTCCTGAAGAATTCTGGCTAGATTTGAGGAGTCAGTAAGGTCACCATAGTGAAGCACGAAATTTTTATTTTCTACATGCGGATCCTGGTAGATATGATCGATACGCTGGGTATTAAATAGTGAAGCACGACGTTTTATTCCGTGCACTTGATAACCTTTTTTCAGGAGAAACTCGGCTAGATACGAACCATCCTGACCTGTCACGCCAGTAATTAGTGCTTTTTTCATATTTAGAAAACCGGTAAAATTACAATAATTCAAAACTAAAAAGAGTGTTCGAATTGATAAACTACTACGACTTATACCCGTTAGGATTTAAAGTTTGCCATCGCCAAGTATCTTGTATCATGTCGCTGAGATCGCGCCTTGCTGTCCACTCTAGCTCTGCACCAGCCTTTGATGTATCCGAAAAACTAACACCCACATCGCCGGGACGGCGATCCACAATCCTATAAGGTATCACTCTGCCACATATTTTTTCAAAAGAGCTTAAAACATCAAACACGCTGTAACCAGTTCCTGTGCCGAGGTTCCAAACATGGGCACCATGTAACAAATCTAACTTCCCAAGCGCCTTGAGATGCCCCTCAGCCAAGTCCATGACATGTATATAGTCGCGAACACCGGTGCCATCGTGAGTTTCATAATCGTTACCAAATATTTTTAGCTCAGGCAAACTACCTATTGCCACATTGGAAATATAAGGTAACAAATTATTTGGAACGCCTGTAGGATCCTCTCCAATCATGCCACTACTATGGGCGCCAACTGGATTAAAATAACGTAATATAGCTATAGCCCACTTACTATCACTCTCAGCCAAATCCAAAAGTATCTGCTCAACCATCCTCTTGGAACGCCCATATGGATTAGTAGCATTCTCCGCAGGTTCGGTTTCAACAATCGGTACCTTCGTTGTACTCCCATATACAGTAGCGGATGAGCTGAAAACAAGCTTAAATACTCCTGCCAAACACATGGCTTTGCAAAGCGCCAACGTTCCGGAAACGTTTGTCTCATAGTAATCTAGCGGATTGTTCATGCTTTCCCAAACGGCCTTTAAACCAGCAAAGTGTATAACCGCATCTATATTATTCTGTTCAAATATACTTTCTAGCACTTTTTGATCTCGAATATCGCCCTTAACGAACAATGGTCGACGACCAACAATGTTACCAACACGGGTAAGTGACTCAAGTGAAGAATTCTGTAGATTGTCCAACACGATTACAGCGATATCGTGCTGTAATAGCTTCAAAATAGTATGGGAGCCAATGTATCCGCAACCACCAGTAACGAGAACAGTTTCGCTCATTTAGAAAATCCAATTTATTTTAAATATCAACAATAAAATAACCAGAACAATATATCGCAGTGGAAGTAAGAAGTTGCTTATAAGTACACGTTAATACCGAATAGTCGTTCGATAGCAGTGGGTGCATCCACTTGATTTATACTCATAAAACGCTTTATCTCGTCTACTTTTGCATCTACAAGATAGCGATACCATAAGCCTTGAAGAAAATGAAAGGATAGACCCGAGCGACCATCAAGAAAACCCAATCTAAACACATAACGATAAAAGAAATACATAACGGCCCGAAACCCACTAGGCAACTGAAAGTAAACATGCTCTTTCAGCCATCTTTTTCTGGAGGCCTTCGAATTAGAACTTAACCCGCTCAAGGTGTCTCGCGGCATGAATTCATAAACCAAATTTAATAGCTCAACTGCCTCACGGTTTGCATACCTGTTATGCTTTTCGATCCACCAAGTCAACGAATTGAGGTTATCGTCTACTATTTGTCCTTGAAAACTCGTAGTCTTTCCAAGCACCTTAATATGCTCGTCCATCCACCTATTTTCGCAATTCCCTTTACCAAGCCTAAAGATTCTTAAA
Organism: Saprospiraceae bacterium; assembly: GCA_037968695.1. Classification (GTDB taxonomy): domain Bacteria; phylum Bacteroidota; class Bacteroidia; order Chitinophagales; family Saprospiraceae; genus Opimibacter. The sequence continues at coordinate 6,675 of JBBKWA010000083.1, read as the reverse complement.
ACCTTCATAGGAAAGATACCACCGTAGCGAATTAACTGTCCTTGAAATTGAATACTTCGGTTAATGTAAACACCATTAATATCATTAGGTAAATTAGGTAATTCATTTTTAATATCAAAAATCAATTTTTCGTCAATACACTCATCTGCATCAATTCGAAATACCCAATCAAAGCACTGCGCAATATTGCCCAACGCCCAATTAAACTGTTGGGACTGATTCACGAATGGATGTACAAGTACATGAACGCCAAAGGAGCGTGCGATTGTAAGAGTTTCGTCAGTAGACCCACTGTCGATCACATAAATATCTTTAGTTATGTTTGTAACAGATGAAAGAACTCTTTCAATATGCAGCTCTTCATTATAGGTCAAAATTATAGCGACAAGTTTCATTTATTATAAACTTTTAACTGCGTGGGTTTAGTATATAACATTAACTAATCAAATTAGAAATCCAAAAACGAAATGACGAAATGACATATATCCATTAGCTAAATCCTATAACTGCCTAGAACTTTCAAAGATCCAGGCAGAGTATTTTTCTATCATATGTTCAAGGGTAAATTTTTGCGTGAACGTGGAATGTGCATTTATTGATAAACTATTTCTGCTAACCGAATTAGATTTCAAATATTTTATCGACGTACATAAGGATTTCGGGTCTCCCGCTGGGATCAAAAGGCCATCAAACCGATTTGTTATAGATTCAGCGTTACCAGAAATATCGGTAGCGATGATAGGTAAACCCGCTCTCATTGCCTCTAACAGAGCTATCGAATGATTTTCTGACAATGAGCTCAAAACAAAAAGATCAAAAGCAGCAAGATATTCATATGCATTTGAAATAGAGCCAGCGAATATCACAGAGTTTTCGACTCCTAAGTCTTTCGCCAATCTTTGCAAAGAGTTTAATAGTGGGCCCCCTCCTATTATATAGATTACTATATCATTCATTTCGTCCTTTAAATTTCTGGCACACTCCACTAAGTATTCAATACCTTTTTCAGGGGCCAGTCTTGCGATCGTTCCAACAACAAAATGATTCCCAAAAATACCCAACTTCAGCCTAGCATCTGCCTGTGATGCCCCTTTGTACCGCATTATGCCGTTTTTTATAACTATTATTCTATTAGAATTAACGCCTTTATTTACCAGAAACTTTTTCGAATGATCTGCCACAGCTAGAATTGACGTGGAATGACGACTGTAAATGTAATATAAAAAATAATTTATAATCGGAGCAAGTAATTTTTTCACATATGTTGGCGGATCATAACTGCCATGATATGTGCACAGAAAAGGAAACGATTTGTTCAACCTCCAGCCCAGCGCCAAAAAGGCCGCTATCGGCGCATTGAAACCATGAGCTATCACAATCTCAAAATCACGGTCTGACAAATACTTGCGTAATCTCGGAATCCAAGAAAAATCAAACCTATTTTTAAACTCAATTTTTTTCGCACCAGCATCATCTAAAAATTTATGATTTACTGGCCAATCTTTCCTATAAATACAAATGTATTCCATTTCGATATAAAAATTACCTTCCGCTTGGTGGTAGTTTTTAACTGCCTCCTCAACCCCTCCCCCCGAGAAACCCCACACGATATTCAACACCTTCATATCTATAACCCTAGCGTACTGATATATTATTTAACGAAATAACCATGGCTAATTTACCTAGCCAAACAAGAACTATTTTTAACTTTAGTATTACCAAAAATTGGTACTGTTAAACTTAGGTACAAAAGAACAAAAATGTAGTCGAAACTTTGGAAAAATGAATATACAACAAATGACAGTAGGATTGCTCTAACATGCGGCGAATTAGCAGAACGTCGTGACAATATAAACAATTTGAGCATTACTGTAACACCTAAAAAAAAACCAACAAGCCCATTCCTTACTAGCAGCTCCAAAAATCCATTATGTGGCACTAATGTCATTCCTATTTCGCTATACATTCTTGACAGCAACTCCGTTCTACCAATACCAAACGCCAACTCAACGACATTCATATCCTTAAATATCTCAATAGTAGAAAGCCAAATGAGCCCTCTACCGCTTCCAAATGAATTGAAATCATTCTCAGAAAAGTTTGCTGAATCACCAGAAAGTCTCAACAAAAGGATATTGTCCGACGCTACAAGGAATTGATAGGTTGCAATACAACCTATAAGCAACACGCTCGCGATAAATATTTTTTTGGGGTCATTCTTGAAGAAATGTATAAAAAGGTAAAAACTGCTAACGAACACCATCGCCATACCGGTTCTAGCATACAACTTCAGTAAAAAGAACAAACCAATTAAAAATAACGTAAACAAAATAAACCGATTTGCTTTTTTTTCCAAAATAAAATACAAGGTCGAGACCAAAGCAACAGCAAGCAGACCAGAAGCGGCGTGAATATTTTGAAACATTCCAACAAGAGAAGTACCCGTCTCAAAAAAATTTTCAAGATCGTACCCTGAATTTAGAGACTCAATAAATCCGAAGTTATATGGGACAAACGAAAATATAACAAAGAAAATGACAAATAGAGAAAATTTTTCTCTTTGATTTATTGTAAACCTTTGAAGATACACACCCGCAAAAGCGGTGAGTAGAAACGTAAAAAAAAGATTAAGAACATTGAAAATATCACTAGTGACTTCCCCATTAAGAAACTGAATTAGTCCAAGCGCTATCAGAGCAGAATATGCTTTCTTCGCCTTAGTATTACTGGAACTGTAAAAACCCAATAGAAGATAAACCAATAAAAGCATTTTCCACATATGTGAAATTTTCAGTTGACCTATACTTAAAGATTCAAAATGAAGCAAAGCTGCTACCAATGGAGATATTATCAAAAAATAAATAACATCACTGTAGCCAATACTAATTTTAGTGCTTTCTTTATTACTCATTGCTTAGTTTCAGTCGGAAAACTTTCAGACTCTTCTGAGTCAGACTTTTTAGCATAAGAATTATCTTGATATTTCTTATTAGCATTACTTATCCCAATAACTTTCATCATTCTTATAGCTGCGCTCTCTCCGCTTTCTAACTCATTAACAGGTAAATCATTACTGGGCTTGAGATCTATAAACACGCGCGTAATTTCAGATAATTCTGCGATATCGATCTTATTTGTATTAGAGAATTGTATGCAGTCACTTTGATCAAGCTCTGGCCTGTAACAGCCAAGAAAGTAAGGAAATAAATTCAGAACATAAAGATCGCTATTCTGTAACATATATATGCATGTTGAGTTAATGTTGATTGTACACTTTGAGTGCTTTGCATACTCCTCGACAGAACCTTTAGAGACTAATCTAAATCTAATCTTAGCTCCAAATGTTTTATTTAACCTTCTATATAATTTATTCCCGTCGTTAGTAGCTGGATGAAGTTTTATTAACACAATTGAAATCCAACCATTTTTTAATAACAAATTTTCTAGTATTATTGCATACAACCGATATTTCTCTTCGAAATTAAAACTCCCTGAATAGCAAGTATCTATAATCATTACATCATAATGCGTGTTTTTACTTGCACTAATGTACTGACCAACACCAAGATTACCTATTGTGTAGTGCCTTAAGTTATCAACTTTAATTCTATTTTCGTAGGTCTTAATATCAGCATCCGATTTAAAAAGCAGAGTTCCTATCACTGATGATTGCTGTTCTTTCGCCTTTACATTACTCCCCCAAGTGTATGAATAAACCGGGATTTCGTTTGCCAAACCCAGGTAATTCAATAAGGTACCCAAATACGATCCAGAAAAAAAATTGATAATAGAAAATGGCGCTCCATGTTTTAAATTTTCATTTAATGCTGACCCGACCAATGTTATTGAGAGTAGCTTCAAAAAAGTGATAGCTTTGGGCGCCTTTGATCGATTATGTATTCTTCGAAAGGCTAGTAGAGATTCGCGTAAACAAATTTTTAAGTCTTTGATACTTAAACGACTAAACAATGCCTGGACCTCTAACTGGCAATCCTTGCGTGGCTTACCCAGGCTATCGTAAATAAAATAATATTTGCCAGACAATACTGAAGACAAATTCGCTTCCTCAGTTCTCGTTTTTTCACTCGCTGCAAGGTAGTAAATCTGATAACCACTAATATCTATTTCTCTATTCAAATTACTTATAACAACAGTCTTCACCACCGATGCTATACAGAATATAAAATGACTAAATATTGTCCATAAATTCGATTTTTCATTGTAAATATTCTTATGCGAGCTATTGAGAAGCTGTGAAAAGACCTTTTCAGCAACGTCATTTAGCATTATTGAATTCGTATAACTTTTCATATGCACTTACTTTTTCTGACCATCCGAATTTATCGGCAATGAATTTTTTTGCACTTAAACCTGTGCTTAATCTCAAACTAGGTGCATTCAATAGCCTCAACAATAACTCAACAGTTTCGACTGATGATTCTGGTACCTGAAAGTATGAATCGCAAGGTGGATTAATGCCGTCTACACCTATTTCTGTAGTTACAACACACATACCACGAGCCATAGCCTCAAGTATTTTATTTTTAATTCCAGAACCTATAGTTAATGGGGCAAAGTAAATTTCACCAACACGAAGGAGATCGAATACGTTTCCTACTGACCCTATTACGCGTAAATTATTAGAAAGAGGAATTATCTTATTACTATTATGACCAAATATTAAATAGGATACATTTTTATTAGACAATGCAAATTTTACAATTTCATTTGCAGCAATTTTATTTGGTAAATAGCCCATATTCCCGTGAAATATCACATGGTCCTTAATTTCGTCAAAGGTTCGGTCAATTATATCTGTAAAATCAATATCCACACCGTTTTCTATTGTTACAGTTTTGGTATGCCCCAGCTTTCTGAATTCTCGCTCGTCTAATTCACTGACGAAGTGATAAGTCACACCCAAATCGCCGATTTTATTATAGACATGTCTTGTCTTAAATATCTGAAAAAGACTCCACATTTTTTTGAAGAAAAACTCTTTCGATAGCCTCCTCCACAAATACAACTCATGATTGTCAATCAGGGAGAACAATATATTCCTCTCTTGTAACGATGGGCGGGTTACAAGACTTACTAAATTACTACCTATTATGTGAATTGGTAAGCCTCTATCTAATTGAGCAACATACTTCAATATTTTCTTGGCGTCCCTATTTTTAATATAGTCGTTCGAAGTTCCTGTCGTTATAAAATTCAACAAAAATTTAACATATCGAGTGTGTTTTTTAGTCTTAACTTCCTGATAAGAAAGCATATTCGGCATTAACGACTTTCGCGAGTCAGGCTGTTTTTCTTTCTCATTCAATGCTATTACATGAAATTTTGTTTCCTTTGACCATTTTATGATATTAGCTATTATTTTAGAAACACCATTCTCATTCTCATCCCACGGAGTATTGGACGTAATTAGAATTATTTCGTTGCATTTATTTTTTTTCATTTTAAAAGAAAAACCTAATAATTATTGCTATATTTTCGACGATACCGCCATCGTTTTTTTGGACTTCCCCCCGTTCAATTGACACTTTGAAGCCTCAATTTGAGGCCCTTTCAAAGGCCTCGGGACTAACGCCTCCCAGATGACTGTGGCGCCGTGTTGGATTGTAAAACATTTCTATGTAATCGAAGATATCTGCTCGAGCTATATCTCGAGTTTTATAGATACGCTTCTTTATGCGCTCTTTCTTTAAACTACTGAAGAAAGATTCTGCTACTGCGTTATCCCAGCAATTTCCTCTTCTGCTCATACTGGGCTCTAAATGATGCTGGCGACAAAAGCGAAGCCAGTCATCGCTGCCGTACTGTGAACCTTGGTCAGAATGAACAATCACATTATTCACGGGCTTTCGTCGCCACACGGCCATTAGAAGTGCGTTTATAACGATCTCTTTCGCTAGTGATGGTTGCATTGACCAACCAATGACACGCCTTGAATATAGGTCAATCACCACTGCAAGGTACAGCCAGCCTTGCCAGGTGCGGATGTAAGTAATATCTGTTACCCATGCTTGGTCTGGCTGCTCGAAAGTGAAATTTCGTTCCAGTCTATTCAGCGATACTATTGATGGCCTGCCATAGATTTTACGAGTCGTTCTATAACCGTATATTGCCCGCATCTTGTGCTCTCGCATGATTCGAGCTATTCGCTTTTTATTGACACACTCTCCCATCTCGCGAAGATCAAGGTGAACTCTAGGCGATCCATACACCCGACCGGAGGCTTCATACGAGTCTCGGATTAATGCTAATAAACGCCGATCCTCTTTCGCATGCTCACTAAGTGGAGTTTGTAACCAAGCATAAAATCCGGTACGTGAAACCCCTAGCAATCGGCACTGTGTACGAACACTATATTGGCTCTTGTGCTCATGAATAAAGCGGTACTTTACTCTGGGTTTACGGCAAAGTACCGCGCGGCCTTTTTTAGTATGTCCCGCTCCTCTTCAGTTCGGCGAAGTTGTCCTCGAAGAGTAAGAATTTCCTTCTTTGCGTCGATTAACTCTTGAGCTTGTTGCTCATTCTTTCCTGGCTTTACTGCTTTTAGCCAGCTGTAAAGACTGTGGCTAGATACACCTAAACGTTCAGCCACATCCGCTACGCTGTGTCCGCGTTCAGTTACTTGGCGTACAGCTTCTTCTTTGAATTCTGGCGTGA
>JBBKWA010000082.1:0-4473 GCA_037968695.1 Saprospiraceae bacterium | reverse complement strand
CAAATTTATATAACCGATAATCGAAGACATCGCTCCATTATTTAACCAGATGCCATGATTTTCAATACGATAAAGGCTTAATCTTACGTTTATCTTTGTCTGTACATGAACTATACTTCTTTATCCAATCGCCCTATACTATGATCCAACAGACTGAGGATCAATACCAGGTAACTAATAAGCTTTTACGACATACCAGCCTGGCTTTGTCTACTACAGCCCTCTGGTTGTTGGCCTTATTTTTTGCCCCAGCGAATGGCTATTCACAGAGTGATCTCAGCCTGGGGCAATGGTCCGAACACTTGCCTTACAATGGCGGAGCAACGGTGACACAAAGCCCCACAAGGATCTATTACGGAAGTCAGTATGCTCTGATCTCCATCCTTAAAGAGGACACTTCCCAGGCAGAGTTTTTTTCCAAAATTGACGGCTTGAGTGATGTCTCTCCTTCCTGGATAAAGTACCATGATGCAAGGGAAACACTCATCATCGGATATAAAAATGGCAATATTGACTTTATGGACGCGGAGGGTGTCTCCAATGTTAATGATATACTTCGGAATACCTCAATTCAGGGGGATAAGGAGATTTCAAATATTTATACTGATGAATCTTCCCTGATTTATTTGAGCACGCCTTTTGGATTGCTTGTCCTGGATATGGCGAGTATGCAATTTCAGTCCACAGTATTTACAAACAGTCCTGTGAAAGGATTTACCAAATTCCAGAATAAATATTATGTCGCGGTAGAAAAGGGCTTGTACACTTACGACCCTTCTTCTGGCAATATCATTGAGGATTTTGGCAATTGGGAGAAAGTCGCCATACCCGGTCTCCCGGCAGACTATAAGAGTCAGGCTATTGCCGTATTTAATAATGAACTTTTCGTCGGAATTGATGGTGATCTGTACAAAATGGATCAGGGAGATTTAATCCTTTGGTATGCCAGTGATGGTTATACGATTGATTTTATTTCCCCTGAAGGCCAAAATCTAATGGCCGGTTTTATTTGTGATGCCGGGTGTATTGGCAAGGTATTTTTCTTTAGAGACTCAGGGTTTTGGCACGAAAACGGGATCTTCTGTACGGCTGTGCCATCCTATGCCATCGAGGATGAGATGGGTAGAATTTGGTACGCAGATCAGTTTCCTGAATTTAGACTGGCACAAAATCATTTTACCCCTTGCGACTACCTTAAATACAATACGCCCTATGCCGGGAATGTCAGCGAATTGGTTGTCAAAGATGGTGTGCTTTATGTAGCTTCCGGCGGCGTTTCTGAAAGCTACGGTTACCAGAGTAACAAAGATGGTTTCTACAATTTTAATCGCGTTCGATGGAATACCTATAATCAGTTTAATACACCCCAGATTTTGGCTACAGGGCTTGAAAACTTTTTTAGAATTCAACCGCATCCCACCAAAGACATTACCTATGTTGGTTCCTATTGGGGAGGGCTGCTGAAGCAGGAAGGGGATGTCTATACGGTTTACAACAAGACCAATAGCTCTTTGCAAGGGGCAGTGGGGGATGCCGCACGGGAGCGCGTAGCAGGATTAGCGTTTGATCGCAACAACAATCTATGGGTGACAAACTACCTGGCGCCGGAGCCATTGAGTGTATTAAAAGCCGATGGTACATGGAAGTCCTTTGCACTATCGTGCAGCAATATCACCAACACCTCACAAATTGTTATTGACAACAGGGGGTATAAATGGATCATGCTTTATAGTAAATCAGCCAGTATCGTTGTCTATGATGACAGCGGTACCATTGATGATGAGAGCGATGACCGTTGTGTGCTTTTAAGTTCTTCGAATACTGCGATTCCATCAAACAGCGTCCAATGCCTGGCCGTGGATGTGGAAGGCGATATATGGGTTGGTACGGCCGAAGGACCGGTTGTATTTGATGCGAGTGGCGATATATTTAATGGTCACCCGGGCAGTCGGATAAAGGTCTTACAGGATGGTGTGCTCAATTACCTTTTGGGCGAAGAAACGGTTTATTCGATTGCTGTGGATGGTGCCAATCGCAAATTGTTTGGGACAGGAAGTGGAATATTTGTTCAATCGCCGGCAGGTAATGAAGAAGTGACATCCTATACAATTGATAATAGCCCGCTCTTGGCCAACCAGATTATTGATATCGCGATTGATGGAAATAATGGGGTCACTTATGTAGCCACTTCCGGCGGCATTATGAGTATTCGTTCGGATGCTATTGATGGCGAATTGAAGCATAGTAGCGATGTTTATGCTTTTCCTAACCCCGTACGGCCGGATTATGATGGGCCTATTGCCATCCGGGGTTTGGCCAGAGATGCCAACGTAAAAATAACAGACATTACCGGTGTAATCCTCTATGAGACAATCGCTTTAGGGGGCCAGGCGATTTGGAATGGGAAGGATTTGAATGGTCAAAAGGCATCCACGGGGTTTTATCTCGTGTTTTCTACCGGAGATGATGATGGATTCAATAAACCAGATGCTCTGGTGACTAAGATTTTGGTGGTTCAATAGGTCTACGGGTTAACAATTTCAGGGGATATGCGTTTTAATCAATAGCGGTATAAATCAGCGGTGAAATGATTTGACAGATTTACGTTTTCGTAAAGGAAGAGAATAGTAAGAGAAATAAAAGAATTTAGCTATTTTTGCCGCCTTATTGACCCATGGTGTAATGGTAACACAGCGGTTTTTGGTACCGTCGTTCAAGGTTCGAGTCCTTGTGGGTCAACTTTTTTTTAAGCGAAGGAGTTGATTTTTAGTGTTTAACAGATGTAGAAAAAAAATCAACTTAAAAAATCACTTCCAAGACCAGGAAATGTTGGTTTTTGTCGCTATATTGTCCTTGTTATTTGCATAACCTCCATTAGGAGAAAAGGGGCAAGGTTTTTGATGATTTATTGCTTCCCCTCCGCCCCCAGATTGAATTAATGACTAATTTGTTGAGATTGACTCATAAATGAGCCTGATTTTTTACCCTACCAGATGATCTGGTCAAATGGCTTTTTATGCGGGATACTCATTCAAATTGACCGATAACTAATTATTGAGTGCATTTTAAACGATTTAGTGTGTCAATAAGCAGAGAATGTGCTATTTTTGAAGACGTTATAAAAAGAGTACCCTTTTTTTAAACTAAGATTTAACAGCGGTGACTATGAAAAGAATAATTCTATCTGCCCTTTGTGCAGTTCCTGCATTTTGCATGGGACAAACGCTTTTGTACAATGACGGGGCTACGGTCAAGGTTCAGGCTGGTGCTACGCTCTATGTAGAGGGTGGGATTCACAATACAGCGACAGGTACTATCGACAATGATGGCACGATTGAGCTAAAGGGCGATTTTACCAACCTCGGAACCTGGGATCCTAACAATCCAAATTTCCTGATTTTCAGTGGCAATGATGATTCTGATGTTTCTCCGGGAACAGCAGTATTCCAATCTGTAGTCATCGAAAAGGATGATACCTATAATGTGAATTTGTTACAGGATATGACCGTTGATGATAATCTTGATTTCAACGCCGCTGGAACCAGCAAGATTTATACGGGTAATAACAGACTAAAAATAGGCGTGGCGGGCACCGCTACAGGGTACGATATCAATGAATATGTTGTCACTGATGGTACCGGAGAGATGGAGAAAAAAGTTGATGCCGATGACACATTTTTATTTCCTGTTGGAGATGCCACTAATTATTCGCCAATCGAAAGCACCTTTGCAGGATCAGCTTATGCCAATGCGAAGATTCGTACACGTGTAAATGATGTCGTCCATCCAAACAATCCTGCTGATGCTACAGAATATATCACCCGATACTGGGATGTAGATGCTGTAGGTATCACGGACTACGCAAATGATTTAACAGGTACGTATGTTCCGGCTGACATCGAATTAGGTGCAGGTGGTACAGCAGCGCAAATTAAGGGGGCTGTCTATGATGGAGCTGACTGGGCTTATGCAGGTGCTGATTCAGGAACAAATACTGTTGATGGTTTCACAGATGTTGCCACTGCTGAATTTACAGGAGCAAATTTCTTTTCAGAGGTGCTCAATTTGAGAGCATATTTGCAAGGTCCTTATAATGTTAATACTGGAGTGATGACTAAAGTTTTCTCCTCTAATGCAAACATTGAACCACAGGTACGAAATAGCCCATACACTGATGCACCGGATACTGTTGCAATGGTACCAACTGGAGTAACAGATTGGGTGAAGATTGAGCTTAGAGACCCAAATAGTCCTAATACGGTTTTAGGGAAGGCAAGTGCTTTCATCCTAGATAGTGGATATATCGTTGGAACAGATGGTGTTTCAAATCCAAGAATAAAAAATGGAAGTCCAGTATCTATTGTTGCTATAATTCATAGGATGCACCTCAATATCAGAACACCAAATGCTGGTATAGATGTTTTGGATCCTACCTTGTATGATTTTTCATTAGACACATTAAATGCCTACAGA
>JBBKWA010000081.1:0-32925 GCA_037968695.1 Saprospiraceae bacterium | reverse complement strand
ACGCCATTCGATGGAAAAACCTGATTAACAAATTCCACCATCAGTTGGAAAATATGCCTGTAGAATAGCTTTCACTTTATGTAATTCCCTTTAGTATAATCAATTAAAGCATTTGCAGTGCTTATTGCCCATAATGATTCGGTAAAATTTTCTCGTAAAAACTAATTAAAATCAAAGTTTCAAAATAGGCAACCAATTAAGTTTTTCCCGTTCATTCTCCTGTTACTTGCTTTTGGTTGAAAAAAATAAAGAAAAAAGAAAAAGAACTTGTGAATAACATGATAATCCTTTTGAAATAACTAAACCCATCCATGCCAAAACTTAGGTTAAAACAAAATCCTGCCGTTAACAAGAAGTTTCAAAATTATCCAGTGAGTGTTCAGGATAAAATGAATCATCTTCGGCAGCTCATCTTAGAGGCTGCTGAAGAATTAGAAGGGCTTCAGGAAATAGAAGAAACATTAAAATGGAACGAACCCAGTTATCTAGCTAAAAAAGGAAGTACGATCCGTATCGACTGGAAAGAAAAGACGCCTGATCAGTATGCCATCTACTTTAAATGCACCAGCAAATTGGTTCCAACATTTAAGGAAGTATTTGGAGACCTGTTTAACTATGAGGGTGACCGAGCGATCATCTTTCAATTAAATGACCCGATCCCTAAAAAAGAGTTAAAAAAATGCATTTCAGCCGGCTTGCGCTACCATGATGTAAAACAATTGCCTTCTTTGGGCATAAAATGAGTAATTACTATTTAACACAAGGAAAGGTCTTTATATCTACATAAAAGCGAATATCTTTTTACTTCTAACCATAGCAAGTCAGTCTTCTCCCGGATTTCCACGCCCAGTCTCAAGATAGTTTTTAAGGCTTTCGAGTAAATAAAAATCCCATGCTTTGGAACATACATCATAACATATACCCGTTGTCTCCAATCCTTTGTGAAATAATTCAATTTCTACTTGATCGTCAACTGAAATAATCCGCCATTGGATTTTTGAGTCCAACCACTCTGCATCAATTCCTTTTAGATTATGATCCTGATGAGACAACACACACTGCCAAATAATCATTTCTGGTTTATCGATTGCCAAAACCTCGAATTCCCAATAAGAATCAGGGCCGAAGGAGACCCTAAAAACATCCCCTTTGTTTTTTGCAGCGCCAGCGATTGTACTCCACCACCCGCTTATGCCTGATGTTAATGCTGCAAATACTTGATCACGAGATGAGCTGGTACGCAACCTTCTTATGTAATCCATGCCTTGATGTGGCTGATTTTTCATATTAAACTATTCTACTTGCATTTTAAAAGCAGTTGCAAGTTAAGCCTTCCAGTTGTATTTTGCAACCAGACTAACAATTATGGCAGTGAAAGAAAAACAAAGATCACAATGTCCGCAAAACCTGGCCTTGGAAGTGTTTGGGGATAAATGGACCTTGCTTATCATTCGGGATATGATGCTGGACGGAAAGACCAATTTCCGTGAGTTTCTTCAATCTAAAGAAAAAATAGCGACGAATGTTCTTTCGAGCAGACTCCGTTCCTTGGAAGAGGAGGGCATCATCAAAAAAACACCGGATCCAAGTCACAAGCAAAAAATCACCTACTTGTTAACAAAAAAAGGGATTGACCTCTTCCCTATTTTGATCGAAAACGCGCGATGGAGTTTGAAATATAAAAAAGTTGATAAGACCGATATCCCTTTAGCGCAGGAATTACTTTCCGGTGGACCCGGAAAAATTAAATCATTCATGAAATCATTAGAAAAAATACATATATCAAAATGAGAATTTTAATCATAGGCGCAAATGGTACTATAGGAAAATCTGTAGCAGGCTATTTTTCAAAACAACATGAAGTTCTTTCGGCAGGAAGAAACAGCGGTGACTTCAAAGTAGATATTGCAGATAGCCAGTCCATTCATCAAATGTTTTTGAAAACTGGTAAGCTAGATGCCGTGATCTGTATCGCAGGAGAAGCAAAATGGGCAGCATTTGATGATCTTTCTGAAGATGACTATTACATTGGCATTAAAAGCAAACTCATGGGGCAAGTCAATCTTGTTCGCATCGGAAAAGACTACATGCATCCCGGGGGCTCGATTACATTATCGACTGGGATCCTTGCGGATGACCCTGTCATTAAGACGGCAAGCGCGGCCATGGTCAATGGGGGTATCCACAGTTTTGTTCAAGCAGTTGCGCTTGAGTTAGGAAATCTAGTCAGAGTAAATGCGGTATCTTCTGGTATGGTAGCGGACGCTTATGAAAAATATAAAGATTATTTCCCAGGCCATAACCCGATTTCGATGGATCGTGTAGTCAATGCCTATAGCCGGAGTGTCAACGGCCATGGTATTGGAGAAATCATACGTGTTTACACTTAGCAGTATTGCATTTCTTTGATAGGCGCTTTAAGTAATCACTGTAAAAGGCGTCTGTTTAAAAACTTGTCACAACAAAATGATGATGTTCATTCATTATTGCTAACCGGTAACTGAATTTAAAAATGGAGTTGTTCGCAATAACATTGAAAAATGGTTTTTGGTATTAACTTAGTAGTATAATAGCTATACAATGAAAAAAGCGCATCTTCTATCGCTGACAATTTTATTTGTCATCGGCCTGGCTTCCTGGAAGTTTCTGGCTGAGAATTATATTCAGAAAGTGGAATGGCTGATTGGCACCTGGGAAAATAAAACCCCCAGAGGAAGTGTTTTTGAAAACTGGCAAAAACTCGACGATAATGAATTATTTGGTAGGAGTTATGCACTTAATGGCATCGACACCATGTTTTTTGAACAGGTACAATTGGTTCAGGACGGAGACAGTCTTTTTTATATTCCTACTGTGATAAACCAAAACGATGGAATGCCTATTCAGTTTGCGTTGACATCCATTTCTGATTCCTCCATGGTCTTCGAACACCCCTACCATGATTTCCCTCAAATCATTCGTTATGTTCGAATAAATAAAGACTCTCTCGAGGCCACTGTTTCAGGAATAAATAATGGAGAACAGCGTGAAATCGTCTTTCCAATGAGGCGTGTGGAATAAATAAAGTCGCCTCTCATTTTATATACATCTGAATATCAATGAATTAGCAATTAATCAGTTCTTTTTGAAGATTAATTGAACAAAATATGGTTGAATCCGTTTTGTTTAAATATATTGCTATGTATTTAAACAAAACAAGATGGATAACTTCTCCATAGCACAGTTACAGCAATTATCTGGAATCAAGGCACATACCATAAGGATGTGGGAGCAGCGCTATAATGCGCTCACGCCTGATCGATCCGAAGGCAACACAAGATCATATGATAATGACCAGCTGAGAAGATTACTCAATATCGTAAGTCTTCTTAATGAAGGTTATAAAATATCTGAACTGGGCATTATGACCGATGCTGCATTGCAGGAACATTTAGCCCTCAAACTAAAAAACAGCAGTCTGAACGATGATTCGAATGAATATTTCGTGTCACAGCTTATTGCAGCTGCAATGCGTTATGACGAAAGCCATTTTGAAAAAATCTACTCCCAGTGTGTTCTCCTTCGAGGGATGAATAAGACCTATGACCAGGTGCTCTACCCACTGCTGAAAAGGATAGGATTGATGTGGAGCATAGACTCCATATCACCCGCTCAGGAACATTTCAGTAGCCATCTTTTACAACAAAAGATATTTTCAGCAATTGATGCACTCCCCATTCCCGTTCAAAGCGACAAAACCTGGATACTCTTTCTGCCAGAAAATGAATACCATGAAATTGCTTTGCTTTTCGCTCATTACCTAATCCGCGAAGCTGGTCAAAAGGTCATTTACTTAGGGAGCAATGTACCTCATGAGACTCTTAACAAAGCCATCAAAGAACTCAACCCTACAGATCTGTTATTCTTTTTTGTGCATAAGATCAATCCTGAGGACGCTGACGCCTACATTGAAAATTTAGGTAAGTCATTGCAGAAAGTCAAAATTCATTTTGCCGGCAACGAACATTTGATTGGCAATTTGAAATCGCAAAATAAGATAAACTGGATTCAGACGCCAGAAGACTTAATTCAAATAATACATCAATAATGGTTTTTTCATTGAATTGCAAAATATAAAATGGCCAAAGTGATCATCATCGGCTCCGGCTTCTCTGGTCTCAGTGCTGCATGCTATCTATCAGCAGCAGGTCATGAGGTACATCTTTATGAGAAAAATGATTCCATTGGCGGAAGAGCTCGTCAGTTCACCACTGAATCAGGGTATGTCTTCGATATGGGGCCTAGCTGGTACTGGATGCCGGATGTTTTCGAACGATTTTTTAGTGATTTCGGCGTCACTGTTTCCGAAGTATATGATCTCAAACTATTAAATCCATCATTCGATATCGTATTTGGCGATAACGACACAATGTCTATTCCAGAAAACTACGAGGCTTTAAGGCAATTATTTGAATCCATAGAAGCTGGTAGTGCGGTAAATCTGGATAAATTTATGGCTGAAGCAAAATACAAGTACGACACCGGGATGTCAAACCTTGTATACAAACCTGGGATATCACTAATTGAATTTGCAGATTTACAATTGATTAAAGGGGCCTCAAGACTCCAGGTGTTTTCTTCCTTTAGCAACCACGTTAAAAAATACTTTTCCAATCCAAAGTTAATCGCACTGATGGAATTTCCCGTTCTGTTTCTTGGTGCAATGCCAAATGACACACCAGCTTTATACAGCCTCATGAATTATGCTGGCTTGAAGTTAGGTACCTGGTATCCCATCGGTGGTTTTGGAAAAGTCATTGATGCAATGAAAAATATCGCTGAACAGCATGGCGCTAAAATTCACTTAAATGCTGCAGTTGAATCTATAGATCTACACAACGATCTGGTCAAACATGTCACAGTCAATAGGGAAAAGATTACTTGTGATGCCGTAGTGGCATCAGCAGACTACCACCATGTGGAAAGCAAACTACTGCCTTCCAAAGCGCGGAATTACAATGAAAAATATTGGGCAAAAAAAACATTTGCTCCTTCATGTTTGATCTACTACCTCGGCATCAACAAAAGAATTAAAAATATCAATCACCATACGCTCTTTTTTGACGAAAATCTAGACCAACACGCGAAAGAAATTTATAAAAACCCGAAATGGCCTGTGAAGCCCCTTTTCTATGTTTGCTGCCCTTCACAAACGGACAATACCGTAGCCCCTCCGGGACATGAAAATCTATTTCTATTGATGCCGCTTGCGCCAGGCCTGGAAGACACGTCTGAACTCAGGGAAAAATATTTCATAATCATTATGAACCGTCTTGAACGCCAATTAAAAGAATCGATAACCAACCACATAGATTTTAAGCGAAGTTATTGCATCAATGATTTTGTTGCAGATTATCATTCCTATAAAGGCAATGCATATGGGCTTGCCAATACCTTGATGCAAACGGCTGTATTAAAACCAAAAATTAAAAACAAAAAGATTTCCAATCTTATATATGCCGGACAACTCACTGTGCCCGGTCCGGGAGTACCTCCTTCAATCATATCTGGAAAAATAGCCTCAAACCAAATCTTAAAACAATTAACCAAATAAACCATGAAATCACATTTTGATAATGTCTCTGTGGAATGCAGTAAACTTACCACGCAGAGTTATAGCACGAGTTTTTCGATGGGTATATATTTTTTAAGCAACAATATCCGCAACCCGATCTATGCCATCTATGGATTTGTGCGCTTTGCTGACGAAATCGTTGATAGCTTTGAAGGATACGACAAAAGGACTCTACTGCAAAAATTCAAAGCTGAAACTTTCGAAGCAATTGAACAAAGAATTTCACTTAATCCTATCCTAAATGCCTTCCAGGAGGTAGTCCATAACTATAAGATTAACCTTGATCTCATTGAGTCCTTTCTAAAGAGTATGGAAATGGATCTTGAAAAAACTAATTACACACTTGAAAAATATGAAAAATACATTTTTGGCTCGGCAGAAGTCGTAGGGTTAATGTGCCTGCATGTCTTCACCAACGGCGACAAAGTACTTTACGAGGAACTCAAGCCTTACGCCATGAAGCTGGGAGCGGCGTTTCAAAAAGTAAATTTTCTTCGGGATATCAAAGCGGATTATCAAAATCTGGGGCGAACTTACTTTCCAAATATCGATATGGAAAACTTTTCGGTACAAGCAAAAAAGGAAATAGAAAAAGAAATAGAAGCCGATTTTGAAGAAGCACTTATCGGTATTAAAAGACTCCCTCGTTCATCCCGTGGTGGCGTCAATCTAGCTTATGTATACTACAGATCACTTTTCAATAAAATCAAGAATGCATCTGCAAATAAAATTCTGTCGGAAAGAGTGCGAATCAGCAACAGTGCTAAATTTGGCCTTATGCTAAACAGTATGGTGCAGCAGAAATTGAACATTATATAAAACCGAAATACTTAATCTCCATGCATCAATATAAAGCCGAACATTTTCTACCAATTACTAAAGAAAAAGCCTGGGATTTCTTCTCCTCTCCCGACAACCTCGCGGTTATTACACCTCCTTCATTAGGCTTCAAAATACTGTCTAAGTTTAATGGCGAGGACATTTCGGAAGGCATGTTGATTGATTACAGTGTAAAACCACTATTAGGTATTCCGGTACACTGGAAAACAAGAATCAAACATGTTAAGCGACACCATTCCTTCACAGACGAACAACTTGCAGGACCCTATAGTGTTTGGGAACATACCCACACGTTTACAGAACAAAATGGTGGTGTACTGATGACGGATGTGGTGAATTATAAACTACCTTTAGGGTTTGTGGGGCACATTATTGAGCGACTTTTTGTTCGCAGGAAGATAGAATCTATTTTTGAGTACAGAAGTTCTATTCTTAATAAAATATTCAACTGATATGATTCCCATCCTCATTAATATTGGTATCGTGATCACTTCCTATTTATGCATGGAATTTATTGCGTGGTTTACGCACAAATACATCATGCATGGTTTGCTATGGATCCTCCATAAAGATCATCATAAAAAACATTCAAAGGGCTTCTTCGAGCATAATGATTTTTTCTTTTTAATCTTCGCCTTACCGGGCATTGCCGGCCTGTTTTTTGGCATGCAACAAGGTTATAATTTCCTTTTTTGGGTTGGCTTGGGGATTACCTTTTATGGTTTTAGCTATTTCTTTGTACACGATATATTCATTCATCAGCGCTTTAAGTTTCTAAGAAATTCAGATAATTTTTATTTCAAAGCTATTCGAAGAGCGCACAAAGTGCACCACAAGCATTTGGGCAAACACGACGGAGAATGTTTTGGCATGTTATGGGTACCACTTAAATATTTTCGTAACGTTCGGACGAATTAACAATCCATATGAATTACACTTATTTATGGGTTAATTTTCTGACCATCATTATCCCATTTATATTCTCTTTTCATCCAAAGCTTAATTTTCACAAAAATTTTAAGTGGTTTTTTCCTGCCAATTTAATATCCGGTATTATTTTTATTGTGTGGGATGTGCTATTTACCAAAATGGGTGTTTGGGGCTTTAATCCGGATTACCTAACAGGAATTTACTTCTTGAAACTTCCTATAGAAGAAATCTTATTTTTTTTATGCATTCCATTTGCTTGTGTTTTTACATACCACTCCCTAAACCTATTTTTTAGATTTCAATGGTCTTCCAAAAAAGAAAACATAATTCTCGTCGGATTATCAGCAATGCTAATATTGTCTGGGTTGTTGGCTTATCCCCGAGCCTATACAGCAACGACTTTTATGAGTCTTGGCATGCTCCTGCTCTCTGCAAAATTTATTGGCAAAATCAATTGGTTTCCAAGATTAGCTAGTGTTTACATTATATTATTAATTCCCTTCTTCATCGTCAATGGCGTCCTTACTGGCACCGGACTGGATGCCCCGATAGTCTGGTATAACGATGCTGAAAATCTTTCCTTTCGATTATTGACTATTCCTATTGAGGATATTTTTTATGGATTTGAACTTGTTTTTTTAAATGTCCTCATCTACGAGTATTTCAAACAAAAATTAAACAGAAAAGAAATTCGCGTTTAACAAAAAATGCTCCGTTAAAATTATGAGAATCTGGTCTTTACATCCAAAGTATTTAGACACCAAAGGCCTAGTGGCGCTTTGGAGAGAAACCTTATTAGCCAAACACGTTCTAGAAGGCAAAACCAAAGGCTATAAAAACCATCCTCAACTTACTCGCTTTAAAAACAATGCCAATCCTGTGAATGCTATCCATGCTTATTTGGCTATAGTCCATGAGGAAGCTACATTAAGAGGATATAATTTTGACAGTAGCAAATTCAATCCAAAGATCGACTCAGCTTCAATTCCAGTAAACTCCGGACAAGTTGAATACGAATGGAATCACTTATTGAATAAACTTAAAGTCAGGGATCCTGAAAGATTCATAGAATTATCTCAGAAAAAAAGGTTCTACACACACCCGATTTTTGAAAAAAAGAAAGGTGGGGTCGAAAAATGGGAGGTGATAACTAGTTAGTCTTTCTGTGTTGTTATCTATTAGCTCCTCATTTCACCCAGAGGCGCATCCTCCATTCCGCCTCTCCTTCTCTACCGCCCTTTTTGCTTTCCGCCCTTTTTCAACAGAGGTAAAGCACCTACGGCGCTTGTTGAGATTTTGGGGCTTCTATTGGTTACCAATATATAGCACCTACGGCGCAAGGTGGGCACAGTTTATTAGCGATCGGTGATCTGGCTATTTAGTGATTTTATAAAGAGTGATTTTGCGATCTGTTGATTTGGAGATGAGTGTTTTTGTGATCTGGCTATTTAGTAATTGAGTGCTTTACTCTTCCGCCTCCCTGCCTTTCTATCCCCATCCCCTAAGGGGGCGTTTTGATAATACTGGTTGTATGGTCTGCTAGAAAATACTTTTTTCCCTTCCGCCTTTCCGCCTTTCTGCCTTTTCCGCCCTTCTTCGCTTCAATCGTTATTGTTTCCTGCCCTTCGGGTATTTTTTGATCTGAACATGCCTTTCCTTTGCAGTATTCATTACCATTAAAAAAACTAAACAATGAAGATTTTATCTTTTACCATGAAAACCATTCTCCTCCTGGCTATACCGGCTTTGTTTTTTGCCAGTTGCAAGGATGATGTGGCAGAACCTTGTTCAGAGGGAGATCCTGCTATTGTTGGCTGTCAATGTATTGATGGGACAATAACAAATTCAACTGGATCAGATGCATGTTCTACCCGTGGAGGAGTAGATTTTTGGATATGTGACGCTTCCGTAATCCAATATGCTAATATTCAGGGAACCATCACCATCGATAGCGCAGACCTTTGGGCGGTTTGGCAGGATAGTGGTGAAGTGCAACTCACTATATTTCCAAAGTTCGTAGATGCTGCTCCTCCAACTGGCGCTGGATGGGGAGCAATTTCACCTAATATTTTGTACCCCGGATTTCCTGGAGGAACATTTGCTCTTGGCGCACCCTCAAATGCACAAAACCCATTAGTGCTAACCTACGAACCTGGAGTATCTGAGTATCATTATGATATTGAAGTAGACCCGGGCACCTATTCCGCCCTTGCGCTTGGATTCAGACACGATCTTATTACTGACCCAAGTTTACGAACAGCTACTCTGGGAGTACATTGGGGTATGCCTGATGTCACTAGCCATGGCATTGTACTCAAAGTTGATCTGGGTGGAGGCAATATTTTTACTGTCTTCGATTATCCAGCACCATCAACATTTACGCTTCAGGCTGGGGAGGATGTTACATACAATTTCAAGGCTGATTTTTCATTCGTTAATCAGTGGTATCAATAAAACACATCTTTCTTTCTATTGCAGGCCTTCTCCTCTTCTCCTTCAATGTAACCGGTCAATGGGACCTTTCCGGTAAAATCATTGATGCAGCATCAGGAGAAGGCTTGTCCTATGTTAATATCACCTTTAAGGATGAGATGGGTCACAATACCACAAGTGACCATCAGGGCAACTTCACCATCAACACCCTGACAAAGCCTTATTGTCGGGTTGTCTTTTCTATGATTGGATTCCAAACCATTCAACTGGATAGTGTCTCCTCTTCATCGGACCCAATAAAGATAGAAATGCACCCGGAAGCCTATCTCGCCAACGAAGTAGTCGTATCAGCTGCAAGAAAATCACAAAGCCTCAACCTCGCGCCTGCCAGTGTTGGTCTGGTCACAAGGATACAATTAGAGGAAACAGGGGTACGATCCTTTGATGATGCCTTTTATAGCATCAATGGTGTCACCGCCACCCGATCCAGCGGAGCTAATGTGCAATCCCTTTCCATTCGTGGTTCCTCCGAAGTAGCAGGAGGCGGAATCGGCAATCGCGTTCTCCTTCTTTTGGATGGAAGACCTGCCATCACTCCGGAATCAGGTGGGGCCCTATGGAATCTTGTTCCTTTAGGCGCAATAGAACGAATAGAGGTCATTAAAGGAGCGTACTCCTCCCTATTTGGTTCGAGCGCGATGGGCGGCATTGTCAATGTAATCACCCGAACACCTGAGCGAACATCACAATCTAGCGTGAACTTACACTATGGTTTTTTTGGAAAGGCTCCTGCATATTCCGGTTACGACAAATTCAACGATTTTTTCGGACTGGATTTTACTACAAGTCGAAGGCTGGGTAAATTCTCCTATCTCTTCAATCTTGCGGGTAAATCCAATGATGGGAACAGAGAAAACACGGCTTTTGCATTGTACAATGGCTATGCTAAATTTAAGTTTGATTTTTCACCGAATCGAAGTCTTCAGCTATCCGCCATGTATAATGATATCTATAATGATACACCGGCTACATGGCTTAGCAGCAGATATGCCTATTCTGTTGCAAACTACAGAAAAGATGATACACAGCATCGACGAGAATGGAACGGCGATTTTTATTATCAGGCGTATGCGCACTCCAACCTAAAATACTCCACACGCTTTTACTATTATGGTGCCCATTCAGACTATGTCTTTAATGGAGATCCTGAAAATGACAGTACGAATATTAATAAAGGCAAACAGTTTGTGGATACCGAAGAAGTGATGGTGCATCGTCTTGGGAATATCACCCAAGTGGATATAAATATTGATGATGCGCACTATTTGATTAGTGGCATTGAGGTGATGCTTGATTATGTAGATGGCCGCCCGGATACTGTGTTATATGGTGAGCATACAGCTTCGAATTTTGCCGCATTCGTACAGGACCAAATCACCCTCAGTGAAAAATTTATCCTGACAGCTGGCATTCGATATGACTACTACCAGATCACAGGGACGTATATGGAAGGCAATGTCAATCCTAAAGTAGCAGCAGTGTATCAGTTGAACAATAAAGTTTCTATCCGAGGTTTGTTGGCCAGAGCTTTTCGAAATCCATCAATTGCTGAACGCTATACAAAGTTCGAACAAGGAGGAGGTTTATCTTTTACCACGAGCCCTTTACTTCGCGCTGAAAAACTAACGATCAGTGCTGAGGTGGGAACCAAAATAAAACTCAACAAAATCAAATTTGATGTCGCGCTTTTCTACAATCAATATAAAGACCTGATCTCCTATCTGCAGCGCTCCGCCCCTAACGAACGACTTTTGTTTGAAGTCATCAACCTGAATAAGGCCATCATGAAGGGTTTTGAAATCAGCGGAGATTACTCCCCCATCAAGGAAATTACGCTCCAGGCGGGGTACACCTATTTAGATGCCAAAGACGCCTCTAAAGAAAGAATCAATGATGTCCTGCCGTATAAATCAAAGCACACCACATATACTAATCTGTTGGTCAACTACAAACGTTTTCAGCTTTTCTTCCAAATGAGATCAAGAAGCCGTATTGATGAAGTATTTATCTATCCTGGGAGCGAACCGGATGGCTATGTACTTTTTAACACGAAGCTTGATTACTCCTTTTCGGATGATTTTACAGCCTTTTTTAAAGTGGATAATCTTACAGACGTCCAATATGAAGAAATAGAGCGTTATAGGATGCAGGGAAGAAACTATTCAGTGGGTGTAAATCTAAATTTTTAGGGCTCTTCTGACCATATAAATTGATATCATCGGATAGCCTCATTACTTATTGGAATAAAATCCGAAAAGACCAGAAATTCGTCCAAAAATACATCCAAAATCATCAAAGCAATTATCATACGTTAAGCGCGTGATTATTACCCAGAATAGCGACCGTTTGCTACCTGTTTTCTCATATTTTATAGCTAATTTTGCACCCTTAGACTGTAACTATGTCAAACTCAATAGATTACGTAGCAATTTTGGTTCAGTTTCTTGTAGCTGTCGGATTTGTTGGCGTCACATTAATAACAATTCGTTTTGCTGGCCCAAGAAGAGTCACAAGCGATAAGCTTCAAAGCTGGGAGAGTGGTATCGAAAGTGTCGGAAATGCACGCTTTCCTTTTTCCATAAAATACTTCCTTACCGCTATACTTTTCGTCATGTTTGACGTCGAAGTCATCTTCATGTACCCATGGGCGGTAAATTTCAAATCATTAGGCATGATAGGATATGTCGAAATGTTCCTTTTTATTGGAACACTTCTTCTTGGCTTTGGTTATATCATTAAAAAAGGAGGATTGACATGGGATTGACCGTCGAGTTCGCTATACGACTCAACTTAAAAACTTCAATGCCATCCACCTTTCAAATTTAACAAGCTATGACCACAGACATAAAAATAGTTGAAGCGCCACCAGGACATACCGGAGAAGGATTCTTCGCCACATCCCTTGACAGTGTTGTCGGACTGGCAAGGGCCAATTCATTATGGCCGCTGCCCTTCGCTACCTCTTGCTGCGGAATTGAATTTATGGCCACCATGGGATCCAATTATGATCTTGCCCGATTCGGTTCAGAGCGAATGAGCTTCTCCCCCAGACAAGCAGACCTCTTGCTCGTGGCAGGAACCATTGCAAAGAAGATGGGGCCCATTTTAAAGCAAGTTTATCTCCAGATGGCAGAACCTCGATGGGTCCTCTCAATAGGCGCATGCGCTTCGAGTGGAGGCATCTTTGATACGTATTCAGTTCTACAAGGAATCGACCGTGTGATTCCCGTAGATGTCTATGTCCCCGGCTGTCCTCCACGACCAGAACAAATCATAGATGGTCTGATGAAGATTCAGGAACTGGTGAAAAATGAGCCGATCCGCAGGCGAAACTCACCTGAATACAAAGCGTTGTTATCATCATACGGTATTCAATAAATTATGGCAGACATGACGAATGAATTTCTGCTGGAAAAAATACAACAGCAGTTTGATAAACAGATTAAGTCAGCAGAGGTGCCTTATGGCATTGTGACGCTAGTCATCGAGCCTTCCGCCATATTAGAAATGCTAACCTGGTTGTACAAGGACAATTTGTTGAAATTCAAGTTCCTCACGGATATATGTGGTAGCCATCACCCGGACCTAAAAAATGAGGAGCTTTGCGCAATTTACCATGTTCAGAGTATGGAAAACAATATTCGGCTTCGGTTAAAAGCTTTTATACCGGTTGACAACCCCGATATACCTTCTGTCACATCATTATATAGTTCGGCAGATTGGATGGAAAGGGAAACATATGATTTTTACGGAATCAATTTCACCGGACATCCCAATATGACCAGAATTCTAAATGTAGATGAAATGGATTATTTCCCATTGCGCAAGGAATATCCGCTGGAAGACGGTACCCGGGAAGATAAAGAGGACAAATATTTCGGCCGCTAATCAGTATTTAAAAAGAAGCCCGAAAAGCTTTAGGAATAATAAACATGGATCAAAATACAACCCATCAGAATGAATCAACGAAACCAACCGATCAGGTTGGTCATGAGGACTTTCATACTGAATACACTACGCTCAACCTTGGTCCAACCCACCCCGCTACGCATGGTATATTTCAGAACATTCTCACGATGGATGGTGAGATCGTTATTGATTCCGAACAAACCGTTGGGTATATCCACCGGGCATTTGAAAAAATAGCTGAGCGAAGACCATACTATCAGATTACGACCCTCACTGATCGGCTTAACTATTGCTCAGCACCCATTAATAATATGGGCTGGCATATGACCGTCGAAAAACTAATTGGCGTTGATATTCCTAAACGTGCACAGTATATGCGTGTGATCATCATGGAACTCGCACGAATTTCTGATCACCTTGTTTGTAATGCTGTTATTGGTGTAGACACAGGGGCATTGACCGGATTTACTTACCTGTTTCAATGGAGAGAAAAGATCTATGATATTTTCGAACAGATTTGTGGTGCAAGATTGACTACCAACATTGGACGTATCGGTGGTATGGAACGAGACTTCAACGACGAAGTATACAAAAAGATAAATGAGTTTTTAATTGAATTCCCGGCAGCTTTCCGGGAATTTTCTACACTGCTCGAACGCAACCGAATATTTTTTGACAGAACGGTTAAAACAGGCCCTATCACTGCTGAGCGCGCGCTGAATTATGGGTTTACCGGACCTAACTTACGCGCAGCAGGTGTCGATTATGATGTCAGAATAGCTAACCCCTATAGCTCCTATGAGGATTTTGATTTTCAGATTCCAATCGGTGTACATGGTGATACCTATGATCGATTTATGGTCAGGCAAGCTGAAATATGGGAAAGTTTAAAAATCGTTCAGCAGGCTATCAACAATATGCCCTCCGGAAAGCACTATGCGGATGTCCCTGAATTTTATCTGCCGCCTAAAGAAGATGTCTATAATAATATGGAAGCTTTGATTTGGCATTTCAAAATTGTCATGGGTGAATCAGACGTGCCAAAAGGAGAAATATATCATGCTGTTGAAGGCGGAAACGGTGAATTAGGTTTTTACCTGCAAAGTGACGGTGGTCGAACACCCTATAAACTGCATTTCCGCAGACCTTGCTTTATTTTTTATCAGGCATTTCCTGAAATGATTAAAGGAGGCATGCTGTCTGATGCAATAGTCACGCTCAGTAGCTTGAATGTAATTGCCGGGGAGCTGGATGCATAAGAAGGGGTGAGGAGTGAGCAGTGAGGAGTGAGCTTTAAGGAGTGAAAAATTAAAACTGCGCCTCTGCGACTCTGCGCGCAAACCAAGAAAGTAGAGGAGTGAGGGGTGAGGGGTGAGGGGTGAGAAATTAAAACTGCGCCTCTGCGTGCAAATTATAAATGGTGTGTGGTGAGAAGGTTAGAAGGTAAGGATTAAAAATATTTGAAAATAAAATGGCTTTGGCCGATAATTACAAGGTGTGAGAGAAGAACAAAGCATAAAATTCACAGCAGAGACGGAAGCATTAATGCATAGCATTATCAAACGCTATCCGGAAGGCAGGCATAAATCTGCACTGCTCCCGCTATTGCATATAGCGCAGGCAGAATCCGATGGGTGGCTCAGTGTCCCCGTCATGAACAGGGTGGCAGAAATATTGACGATCAAACCCATAGAGGTTTATGAGGTGGCTTCTTTTTACACCATGTTTCATTTGGAGCCGGTAGGGAAATGCCTAATTGAGGTTTGCAGAACCAGCTCTTGCTGGTTGAGAGGAGCCAATGACATCATCAAGCACATTGAAAATAAATTAGAAATTAAAGTTGGGGAGACAACACCCGATGGTAAATTCACATTAACCGCTGTAGAATGTCTTGGATCATGCGGCACAGCACCTATGTTACAAATAGGAGAAGATTTTCATGAGAACCTCACTATGGAAAAAGTAGATCAGTTGCTCGAAGAAAATAAAAACGCTATCTCGCATAGCAAATATTTAGATCACGCAACATTTAGAAGTTAATACATTATTGAATAACACATCCGCACAAAAGCGGTTATTACATGCAACGAAAATTATTATTAGAACATATTGATGTAGAAGGCATACAGACCTTTGATGTCTACCGAAGTAAAGGAGGTTATTCTTCTGTGGAAATAGCACTGAAGACCATGACCCCTGATGCAGTGCTAGAGGAAGTAAAACTATCCGGGTTACGTGGGCGTGGAGGCGCCGGATTTCCAACTGGGATGAAGTGGGGTTTTCTGGCCCGCCCAGAAGGTGTGCCGAGATATCTTGTTTGTAATGCAGACGAATCAGAACCGGGTACATTTAAGGACCGATACCTCATGGAACACATTCCTCATCTGTTGATTGAAGGAATGATTACCTCCAGTTATGCACTTGGTGCAAACACATCCTTTATCTATGTACGCGGCGAGTTTTTCTACGTCATCCGCATTCTCGAAAGAGCCATTGCTGAAGCATATCGAAACGGATGGTTAGGAAAAAATATTCAAGGGAGTGGTTTTGATCACGATATCTATGTTCATCCCGGAGCCGGTGCCTATATCTGTGGAGAAGAAACAGCATTGCTGGAGTCTTTGGAGGGCAAGCGAGGCAACCCAAGAATCAAACCCCCATTCCCTGCGGTTAAAGGACTATACGATTGCCCAACAGTAGTCAATAATGTTGAAACCATTGCGGCTGTAGTGCCGATTATAAATAACGGTGGAGAGGCTTATAGTGAAATAGGCATTGGCAGATCTACCGGAACAAAATTAATTTCAGCTTCTGGGCATATCAACAAACCTGGTGTTTACGAAATAGAATTAGGCTTACCGGTAGAAGAGTTTATCTATTCTGATGCTCTTTGCGGAGGCATACTCAATGGAAAAGAATTGAAGGCCGTTGTCGCCGGAGGTTCTTCCGTCCCTATTCTTCCCGCCAACCTAATTTTGAAAACAGCTGCAGGTGAACCACGACTAATGTCTTATGAATCATTAGCGGATGGTGGATTTGCCACCGGATCCATGCTTGGCTCAGGAGGGTTTATTGTGATGGATGAGAGCGCCAGTATCGTACACAATTTATACACGTTTACCAGGTTTTATCATCACGAAAGTTGTGGACAATGTAGCCCATGCCG
Source organism: Saprospiraceae bacterium (assembly GCA_037968695.1). GTDB lineage: Bacteria > Bacteroidota > Bacteroidia > Chitinophagales > Saprospiraceae > Opimibacter. The sequence goes on along the minus strand of JBBKWA010000081.1, from coordinate 15,973 downwards.
GGAGGGGACCAGCTGGATGGAAAAAATCCTGCATAAGATTTTGGAAGGCCATGGGACAATGGAGGATATTGATTTGCTGTGGGATATTCAAAGCAAAATTGAAGGCAATACAATTTGCCCGTTAGGAGATGCTGCAGCATGGCCGGTAGCCAGTGCGATTCGCCATTTCCGTCATGAATTTGAAGCATACGTTAAAAACCCGATTCAACAACTGGAAGTGAATTATTACGATCACTGCCACGACCTGGCATCGGCTGCAATAGAATAAAATATTAACCCTACTTTTTTCAGGGTCGTAATACGCTGAAAAGGTATGTTGAATGAATAAGCATGTTTAAAGTAACAATAGATGGTATTGAAGTTGAAGTTCCGGAAGGGACTACAATTCTTAATGCAGCCAGAAAGATAGGACCGGAGGTAGCCCCTCCAACCATGTGCTACTATACTTCGCTGGAGGGTAGTGGTGGATATTGCAGGACTTGTCTTGTAGAAGTCACCAAAGGCTCTGAACGTGACCCAAGACCGATGCCTAAGCTGGTTGCTTCTTGCCGAACAAACGTCATGGATGGTATGGTTGTTACAAACGAACTTTCAACAAGAGTAAAAGAGGCTCGAGCAGGGGTCACTGAATTTCTATTATTTAATCATCCATTAGATTGCCCGGTATGTGATCAGGCAGGGGAATGCCACTTGCAAGATCTTTCCTATGAGCATGGCAAATACAAAACCCGTACTGACTTCGAGCGCAGAACCTTCGAAAAAATAGATATCGGGGATACGATTTCCCTTCACATGAACCGATGTATTCTTTGCTACCGCTGTGTGAAAGTCGCAGAGCAAATTACAGATGGAAGAGTACATGGTGTATTAAACCGAGGGGATTTATCCGAAATATCAACCTACATCACTGAAGCGATCGATAATGATTTCTCCGGCAATATGATTGATGTTTGTCCGGTTGGCGCGTTGACAGACAGGACGTTCCGATTTAAAAGCAGAGTTTGGTTTACAAAACCCGTTGATGCCCATCGGGACTGCGAGAAGTGCTCTGGCAAAGTTGTGCTTTGGTATAAAGGAGAAGACGTCCTACGTGTGACGGGAAGAAAAGATAAATGGGGAGAAGTCGAAGAGTTTATTTGCAATACATGTCGATTTGACAAAAAGAAAACTTCTGATTGGACTATTGAGGGTGTACGAGAAATAAGCAGGCACTCAGTGATATCGGCAAACAAGTACAAGAAATTAGTGCAGCCCAACGAACTTACATTGAATGATATTAAAGCATTACCGGAATAATGGACTGGACATTACTCATTGATAAAAGCATTTTGATTTTGGTGATATTCGCTGTTAGCCTGGGCGTTGCCGCTTATGCAACATATGGTGAGCGAAAAATTGCCGCCGTCATTCAGGATAGAATCGGACCGAACAGAGCTGGACCTTTTGGGCTTTTGCAGCCGCTGGCAGATGGCATCAAGTTTTTTCTAAAAGAAGATATTACCCCAACCGGCGCAGATAAATTTCTCTTTATGCTGGGGCCATCACTATTTATAGCTACGGCCTTAATGACCAGTGCGGTCATTCCATGGGGGCAATCATTTTATTTTGATGGCCATGAATTTAGTTTGCAGGTAGCCGATCTCAATGTTGGCATATTATACATTCTGGCAGTCGTTTCCATTGGTGGTTACGGTATCATGATTGGAGGCTGGGCGTCAAATAATAAATTTGCCTTACTAGGCGCGCTACGTGCGGCTTCGCAAATGATTAGTTATGAGATTCCATTAGGTATGGCCCTGGTCGCTATCCTACTCTATTCAAACTCATTGAGTTTAAGAGACATTGTTGACATGCAACAAGGATTTCATTGGAATGTATTTTATCAACCATTAGGCTTCCTCATCTTTTTGATTTGCACTTTTGCAGAATGCAACCGTGCACCATTTGATCTTCCGGAATCGGAGAGCGAACTCATCGGAGGATATCATACAGAGTACAGTTCGATGAAGCTCGGCTTCTTTTTATTTGCGGAATATATCAATATGTTTATATCGGCTGCACTGATCGCCTGTCTCTTTTTTGGTGGATATCATTTTCCAGGACTGGACAGTCTGGACCTTGCACCAAATCTTGCGGCTATCATTAGCGTAGTGGTGCTTTTTTCTAAAATCCTCTTCTTTATTTTCTTCTTTATGTGGGTACGCTGGACAGTGCCTAGATTCCGTTACGATCAGTTGATGCGTATCGGTTGGAAAGTATTGATCCCGTTGTCTATTGTTAATGTGCTGATAACCGCCACATGGCTGACTTTTGTAAAATAAATCTGAATGAAACTTACCAATAGATCGATTGTAGCTTCAAACAAAGAACTTAACTGGGTTGAGAAACTCTACCTACCGGCTATTGTCAAGGGCATGATGATTACATTTCGGCATATTTTTACAAAGAAAGCCACCGTTAGCTACCCGGAAGAGCAAAGACCTATTGCTCCGGTCTATCGTGGCGTGCATGTACTCAAACGCGATGATCAGGGGCGAGAGAACTGCACCGCTTGTGGGTTATGTGCCGTAGCTTGTCCGGCAGAAGCAATAACGATGGATGCTGCTGAACGAAATAAAGGAGAAGAACATTTATATCGCGAGGAAAAATATGCAGCCGTTTACGAAATCAATATGTTGCGTTGTATCTTTTGTGGCCTGTGTGAAGAAGCCTGTCCAAAAGATGCCATTTACCTTACCGATAGGTTATTGCCCTCTAATTATTCAAGAGACACTTTTATCTACGGGAAGGATATTTTAGTGGAAGGGATCACACCCGAAGGACGAATTGATATCAGCAAACGTAAAAATGACTATACGATGGATGTATGATGCGTCAATTTAATGACCGCCATTATACGCCAGTAATAAATTAAGATGAACCAACTTATATTTTTCTCACTGTCGACACTGACCATATTAAGTGCACTTTCCATGGTTTTCTCCCGAAAACCTATGTACAGTGTCCTTTCTTTGATCTTCTGTCTTTTTACTATTGCCGGTCATTACATCTTACTCAATGCGCATTTCCTTGCGATCACCCATGTCATCGTATATGCAGGGGCTATCATGGTTCTTTTTCTGTTCGTGGTCATGTTGCTCAATCTAAATACGTCTTCGGACCAAATGAAAACCATGGGCTTCCAGGTCGCTGCTATGGTGGGTGCCGGTATGTTATTTCTGGTGATGTTAGCTTCATTAAAATCGACTACGCTCGGCGCATTTCATTTTCCAAAAGACAATGGTATGGGTTTAGTTGAACATGTCGGTATGCGCCTCTTCACAGATTACCTGCTGCCTTTTGAGATTTCTTCCATACTGTTCTTGTCCGCAATGATAGGCGCCGTATTATTAGCTAAAAAAGAAAATAAATAATATGGAACAAACTGCACAACTCGTTCCGCTAAATTGGTATTTGCTACTGAGTACTTTTCTCTTCTGTACAGGGGTCATGGGTGTACTATTTAGACGTAATGCGATTATCGTATTGATGTGCATCGAGCTCATGCTCAATTCCGTCAATATGCTGCTTGTTGCTTTTTCATCTTATTCAGGAAATAGTGATGGTCAGGTATTTGTCTTTTTCATCATGGTGGTAGCCGCCGCAGAAGTGGCCGTTGGGTTGGCTTTGTTAGTGAGTATCTACCGAAACTTAGGCAGTACGGATATCGATATATTGAACAAATTAAAGTGGTAGTCAAGCGCATAGAGCATCATGCTCCTATGCGTATTAAATAAACAACAGTGACCGAAACAATAACCAACAATTCAACTATGACTTTCCTGGGTCTTTTGATTCCCATACTTCCCTTGCTGGGATTTTTGGTCAATGGCCTGTTGGGAAAGTATTTGCCGAAGGGCAGTGCGGGATGGATAGGCAGTATTTCTGTACTGGCCTCTTTTATCTGCGTGCTTCTGATCTTTAAAGATCTACAGGCTGACCAAACCATCCGAATTGAAATATTCAACTGGATCGCGGTGGGTGACTTTAGCATCTCCTTTGGCTTATGGCTTGATGCACTGACCATGATCATGTTGATGGTCGTAACCGGTGTCGGCTTTCTTATCCATCTCTACTCTATTGGTTATATGCACGGTGATGAAGGATTTACCCGGTTCTTTACTTATTTAAATCTGTTCATTTTCTTTATGCTCCTTTTGGTCATGGGGAGCAACTATCTGATGATGTTTATTGGCTGGGAAGGGGTTGGATTATGTTCTTACCTGTTGATTGGATTCTGGTATAAAAATGAGCCTTTCAACGATGCTGCCCAGAAGGCATTTGTCATGAATCGCATTGGTGACCTTGGCTTTTTGTTAGGTATGTTTTTCATTCTTTTCCATTTTGGGACTTTAGATATTCAAGCGGTTCAACAACTTGCGCCGGAGATGGCTGCGCAGGGTGGATTGCTTATGGCCATCACACTACTTCTCTTTATAGGCGCTACCGGAAAATCAGCGCAGCTTCCATTGTATACGTGGCTCCCAGATGCGATGGCCGGACCTACTCCGGTCTCTGCCTTGATTCACGCAGCAACGATGGTGACGGCCGGAATATATATGATTGTCAGATCCAATGTCCTATTTGCATTGGCTCCTGATACACTAACGATCATTCTATGGGTGGGGGTTGTTACTTCATTATTTGCTGCGATCATCGGGCTCAAACAAAATGATATTAAAAAAGTGCTGGCATACTCAACCGTATCTCAACTGGGGCTCATGTTTGTTGCGCTTGGATTGGGTGCATTCAGCAGTGGCATCTTCCATTTAGTAACGCATGCGTTTTTTAAAGCGTTGTTGTTTTTAGGTGCAGGTAGCGTCATTCATGCTTTGCATGGAGAACAGGATATCCGAAAGATGGGTGGGCTAAGAAAATTGATTCCCATAACTTTTATCACCTTCCTACTGGCATCCTTAGCTATTTCAGGTGTTCCACTTTTATCCGGATTTTTCTCGAAGGACGAAATATTGGCGCATGCCTTTGAACAAAATAAAGTGATCTGGATCGTCATGTCAATCAGCTCAATCCTTACGGCTGTATATATGTTCAGATTAGTCTTTCTAACTTTCTTTAATGATTTCAGAGGAACCGAAGAGACAAGAAGTCATATCCACGAGTCGCCATGGACGATGACCTATCCATTGATCGTACTTTGTGTGCTGGCGGTAGTAGGTGGTGTAATTGGATTGCCGGCCATCTTTCATGTTTCTCACTGGCTCAACACCTATCTTGCTGCTGTCACCGAGCCTTCTGCATTGCTGATTCATCATGGTGGCGGCATTAGCCATAGTCTGGAAATCGGTCTGATGAGTTTCGCCGGAATAGCAGCTATCGTGGCTATATTCCTCATGTATAGAAAATATATTACACAGAATGCAATTCCTGAATCTGACGATAGCATGCAGGGATTTACTAAGGTGATCTACAATAAATTTTATGTGGATGAATTTTTTGAAAACTGGATTGTGACACCGGCTTTTAAATTATCAGAATGGTTTGGAAACATTTTTGATAAAAAAATACTTGATCAACTCGTAAACTGGACAGCCACGACGATGACCTCAGGAGGTCAGGCACTTCGACTGTTTCAGGGTGGAAATACCGGCACGTACGTTTTGGCTATGGTTATCGGTATAGTTGTTCTTTTTATAATTCGACTGCTGATCTGATGATGACGATACTACTTTTAATTCTTCCGTTGTTGGCTGCGCTCATTGTTTTGCTCGGTGGATCAAAATATGCTTCCAGAATTGCACTTGGCCTTGCCGTTGCAGAATTAATCTTGACGGGCTATGCTGTCAATTTATTTCAAACCGCCGGCCCTGAAGCTTTTTATGTTTTCCATTCATGGATAGAAGCACCAAAAGTTAGTTTCCACCTTGGGCTTGATGGGTTAAGTTTGGTGATGGTCCTACTGACCAACCTACTTGTCCCATTGATCATTCTTTCCGGATTCAACAGGACAATACCAAATGCGAAAGGATACTTCTCGCTTATTCTGCTCATGCAGTTTGCGCTGGTGGGGGTATTCACGGCGATGGATGGTTTGTTGTACTACATCTTTTGGGAAGTCGCCTTGATTCCAATTTATTTTATTGCGCTTCGTTGGGGTGGTGAAAACCGTGTCGCGATTACATTGAAGTTTTTTATTTATACGCTGGCAGGAAGCTTGTTGATGCTGTTCGGTTTTATTATGCTTTATTGGTATAATCCGGAACAGTCTTTTGATATCAGGGAGTTATATACGATGGTCATTTCAGAAGAAAACCAAAGCTGGTTGTTCTGGATGTTCTTCCTTGCTTTTGCTATTAAGATACCTATCGTACCATTTCACACGTGGCAGGCTGATACTTATCGGGAATCACCCACACAAGGCACGATGTTGCTTTCAGGTATCATGCTTAAAATGGGTACCTATAGTTTGATTCGCTGGTTACTCCCTGTACTCCCGCTGGGTGTTGCTAAATGGGGGCAACTGGCCATGATACTATGTGTCGCTGGAATCGTCTATGCTTCTATCATTGCGCTTAAGCAACGCAACTTAAAGAATTTACTTGCTTATTCCTCCGTAGCGCATGTTGGCCTCATTGCTGCCGGAATCTTCGCGCTGAATATTCAGGGACTCCAGGGAAGTGTTGTACAGATGTTTGCGCATGGCGTAAATGTTGTAGGCCTATTCTTTTGTGCTGACATCATTTTAAATCGTACCCATACCAATGAGATAAATGAGTTGGGCGGTATTCGAAATCTGGCGCCAATATTCTCTACAATGTTTACCGTAGTTGTGCTCGGGAGTATAGCACTGCCCCTGACGAACGGATTTATTGGTGAATTCTTGTTACTCTACGGTGTATATGAATATAATGTTTGGTTGTCTGTGTTTGCTGGCCTAACCATCATTCTTGGCGCTGCCTATATGCTCCGAATGTTTAAAAAAGTAATGCTTGGAAAACCGAGTAGTGCGGTACCGGAATTTCCGGATTTATATTGGAATGAAAAAATCGTATTGGGTGTCATCGTCGTGATTATTTTTGGCATGGGTATATATCCACAGCCATTGTTCAATCTGGTGGAGCCAGTACTTCAGGATATTTTGAGTCATCGTATGCTATAGAATAAATTAAGCTTTTGGAATTTGCAAATGATTTTCTATCATTCAATTTTTTAGGAGCACTCAACATAAAGGATAACATTGTGAATACATTAATTTATACAGCTGCTCTCGGGATGCTTTGCCTCGCAATGGAAATATTGAACTTGCGCAAACTTATGATCCCGGTGATCCTACTCGGGTTGGCTGTCATCTTTGGCGTGAACATGATGAACTGGTCTGCTATAGATCTGTTTATTTTTGCGGGACTTGATATGTCTTCCATGGTCCACACTGATCATTTTACCGTCGCCTTCAATGGCCTGCTGATATTCGCTGCCGGGTTGTTATTCACAATGTCCCATGATTTTTATCGGGATGAACAGCATCACCTGAGTGACTATATGGCCATCATCGTTTTCATCTTATGTGGGGCTATGGTACTGACCAGTTTCTCTAATTTAGTCATGCTGTTTTTGGGTATCGAGATCGTTTCTATCTCCTTATATATCCTTGCGGGAAGTCGAAAACATGATACCCGTTCTAATGAAGCCGGACTCAAGTACTTCCTAATGGGTGCTTTTGCTTCAGCAATATTATTATTCGGTATTACCTTAACCTACGGAGCAACTGGGTCATTCGAAATACCTGAAATCGGGGCATTCGCCGCATCATCAGGGATGGAAAGCCCAATGTTTCTGGTCGGTGCACTGTTGACTGTATTTGCTTTGCTATTTAAAGTAGCCGCCGTACCCTTTCATTTTTGGAGCCCTGATGTTTACGAAGGGTCACCGTCCCTGGTGACGACTTTGATGGCGACACTTGTAAAAATTACTTTTTTCGCTGCCTTTTACCGATTGATGTCGACAGGTTTTATGGGCATCCATGACTATACCAGTGATATACTTGTGATCGTCACAGCAGCCACCATGATCGTAGGGAACCTGGTGGCTCTTCGTCAAATAAACTTCAAACGTCTTTTGGCTTATTCGGGAATAGCACATGCTGGATATATGCTTCTGACCATTCTAAGCATCAATTCAAATTCTTCCGCTGCACTGCTCTTTTATGGTGCATCCTATATTTTGGCTACTATCGGCGCTTTTGCAGTGGCATTGCCTGTCTTTAAATCCAGTGGCAATGAATCAATCGAAGCATTCAATGGTCTGGGTAGAAAGAAACCATTTATGGCCGGAATGCTCACACTGAGTATGCTATCGCTTGCAGGTATACCGCCTCTTGCTGGATTTCTTGGGAAGTATTACATCTTTTCAGAGGCCATCAAGAACGGCTATGTAGCGATCACTTTCCTCGCCGTTCTGGCATCAATCGTTGGTGTGTATTACTACTTCAAAGTTATTCTGGCGATGTATACAAAACCAGGAGATGAAACCGCTGTGCAGCCCACTTTACTTTACTCGATTGTAATGCTGGTTTGTGTTGCATTCAGTCTTCTTCTTGGCGTATGGCCGGGCGGATTGATGGGGCTTCTCTAGATTACAAAATAGCATAGGTTTGTAAAGGATTCCAGGAATACCACCCATATTGGGATTCGAATGTTCAGAAATATTGATTTTCCTTACAAAAAGGCCTGTGTTTGTATAGATAATCCAAAATTCTTTTCAATTGGGGCGAAGTGATTGGAGATTAGCGGAATAACTTATTAAGGTTGACTTTGTTTGACCTGCTAACCAATAGCAATTAATTAGCGATCAACTATCTTTAACTTTTGCATCACAAAACTATACTATGCCATACAATCCATTATCCACGGAAGAATCCCGAGTCATCCTTAATAAAGGCACAGAACGTCCGTTTACCGGTGAATTTGACGGGAATAAAATGCCGGGCACCTACATCTGTCGCCAATGCAATCAGCCCCTGTATCAATCTGCAGACAAATTCAATTCCGGATGTGGATGGCCAAGTTTTGATGATGAGATCGAAGGCGCCATTGATAAACATACCGATGCAGATGGTAGAAGAGTTGAAATCATTTGTTCCAATTGCAAAGGACACCTTGGACATGTCTTCTCTGGTGAGCGTATGACAGAAAAGAATACCAGACATTGCGTTAATTCAATTTCTATGCTCTTCCTTAAAGAAGGAGATCCTATCCCCGAAACATTGAAATCAGAATAATTTTAAAAATTATAAATAAAAAAAGGGTTTGAAATTCAAGTTTCAAACCCTTTTTTTATGAATGTCCGAAAGAACTATTTTTCTTCTTCTGATCCGGTTTCAGAATCCTTGTTCACCGCTTCTTCTTGCTTTCCGGGAATTGGCGGGACAACCACTGTTACGTGATCCACAGGATTAGTTTCTATTTCTTCATCCTTCGCTGTTGTTCCTTTGACTTGATACGCTCTTGGCCCGATCATTCGCTCTATATCAGATTTCAGCAGCACTTCTTTTTCAAGGAGTGCTTGTGCTAACATATCAAGTTCCGCTCTGTGCTCAAGCAGCAATTTCTTGGCTCGTTGATACTGGCCATCGATTATTTCGCGAACGCGAGTATCTATTAAGGTCGCTGTATCATCAGAATATGGTTTTTGAAACTGATCCTGAGATAGCCCATAAAATGAAACATTACCAACTTTTTCATCCAGCCCGTAGACCGCTACCATACTATACGCCATTTTGGTCACATGATCCAGATCGCTTTGAGCACCTGTAGATATTTTATCAAAAATGACGCTTTCAGCCGCTCGTCCACCAAGGGCCATACACATCCTGTCCAGCATTTGATCTGTACGCGTGATGTATTCTTCTTTCGGCAAATATTGGGCATAACCCAGTGTGCCGATACCGCGAGGGACAATTGTAACTTTAACTAATGGGGATGCGTGTTCCAGGTACCAACCACAGATCGCATGACCTGCTTCGTGATGGGAGATAATCTCTTTTTCTTCAGGCGAAATTAATTTATTTCGCTTTTCTAATCCACCGATGACCCGATCAAGGGCATAGTGGAAGTCATCCAGATCGACCTCCGTTTTATTTCTTCGTGCAGCAATCAAAGCTGCTTCATTACATACATTAGCTATATCTGCACCAACAAAACCAGGCGTCATTTCACTCAGAATCTTTGGCTCTACAGAGGGTCCAATTTTTATGTTTTTTATGTGCACACTAAAAATGGCTTCCCGACCCGCTAGGTCTGGGCGCTCAAGTCCTATCTGCCGGTCAAAACGACCCGCGCGCATCAATGCACCATCCAATATGTCCGGACGATTCGTGGCAGCCATGATGATGACGCCTTTATCTGTACTAAAACCATCCATCTCCACCAATAATTGGTTAAGCGTATTTTCACGTTCATCATTTCCTCCCTGAACAGCATTTCTACCTCTTGCCCTTCCGATGGCATCTATCTCATCGATAAAAACAATACATGGTGCTTTCTCTCTTGCTTGTTTAAATAAGTCTCTTACTCGTGAAGCCCCTACACCAACAAACATTTCAACAAAGTCAGAACCAGAAATAGAGAAAAATGGAACAGCGGCTTCTCCTGCTACTGCTTTTGCAAGAAGTGTTTTTCCGGTTCCCGGAGGGCCCACCAGTAATACACCTTTAGGTATCTTTCCGCCAAGGGATGTATATTTTTTAGGATTCTTAAGGAAATCCACGACTTCCATTACCTCTTCTTTTGCTTCTTCAAGACCCGCTACATCCGCAAATGTGACGGTTACCTTTTGATCTTTCTCAAATAAAGTGGCTTTACTTTTTCCAATATTGAAAATCTGAGCGCCGGGACCACCAGCCCCACCGGAAACGCGCCGCATCATGAATATCCATAGACCCAGAAAAAGGAATATGGGTATCAACCAACCCATCAATGGACCCATCCAATTTTCTTTCTCCACATAACTCGGATATACCCGTTTCTCAGGCATCACCTTCGCATTCAGCTCTTTTATTTGATCAGCAAAAGATTCGGGAGGTCCTATATTAAAGGTGTACTGTGGATTCGACTTGTTAAAGGTAGATTCCTTTAAGTTTGAAAATTCAGGTTTGGAGAGGCTTTCCTGTTTAAGGAAAATACGTGCATCCTTCTTGTTGAGCACTTCAATTTTAGCTACATCACCGGATTCTACAAGTGTTGTAAACTGCCGAAAATTGATGACTTCTGTAGCTGATTCGCTCAGGAACATCAAATTAAAGACGATTAAACCAAGAATTATACCTCCATAAATCCAATATGAATTGAAGGTAAATTTCCCCGGTTTACGGTCTTCATTATTATTTTCTTTACTCATTGATTGTTTTCTTAGTACTATTTCTAACTGGTTTTCTAATAACGATTAGAATCCCTATAAGGTTTCGGATAGCCGATGTACCCATTTCTTGCTTTGATTAGTTATTCTCTATATCTGTACGTTTAGCATCGCTCCACAATTGCTCCAGCTCATAAAATTTTCTGGCTTCGGGATGAAATACATGCACGACGGTTTCAAAATAATCAATACATATCCACTTGGCGTGCTCAGCGCCTTCTACGTGATATGAATAAAGCGAAAGCTCAGTTTTTAGCCTTCGTTCTATATTATTTGCAATTCCTCGAACTTGTGTCGTAGAATCGCCTTCGCAGATAATAAAAAAGTCTATTGAAGCATCATTCAATGCTCTGAGATCAAGTAATACTATATTTTTACCCTTAATATCTGTAATAGCGTCTATAATCAAATCCTGAAGGTCAGCGGATTCATCTTGTGCCCGGATGGCTTTCTTAGTTTTTACCAAATGTTGACTATTTATATTAAATCTTACGTCTTGAGGATGTTTTTCAAGCTAATATTTACCTCAAATATACGATAAATGTAACCCCCATGATGAGCCTTAAACACAAAAGTAAGGGTCTTTTCAGCGATCTATGGACTATTTGAAAATCTATAACACGCTTGATTCTACTAACAAAGAAGCACAGCGATTGTTGGCAGCAGGTGATGTCTCCAACGGATTGACCCTTCTGGCAAAACATCAATCTGGCGGCCGGGGACAATATGGCCGTGTTTGGCTGACAGAATCCGGTAAGCATTTAGCCATGTCCATTATCCATATACCTGTCGGAATGAACGCTTTGGCATTGCCTACCATCGGTATGAAAGTCAGCCTGGCGATCGTCAGATCCCTTAAAGAAATCGATCCAATCCTTGCCCCAGCTATAAAATGGCCTAATGATATCTATCTGGGCAGTAAAAAGCTATGTGGTATCCTCATCGAAAATGCGCTGTCCGGAAGTACAGTACAAAATTCAATAATTGGCATTGGCATGAACATCAATGAGTCCCGGTTTCCGCCGGAAGTCCCCAATGCTACATCATTATTGCTGGAAACCGGAAAAGCATATAATCCAGAAGAACTTGCCATACAGCTACGAAATATCATTCTACAAACGCTTGCCGAACCACACCTGACCTGGAAAAGTGAATATGACCAGTGTTTATACGGAATAAACCAAACTCATCGCTTCACCTCTGACATGGGTGACTTTGAAGGCAACGTTATTGGGGTTTCGCTGCAGGGACACCTTCTCATACAAATGCCCAATGCGGAGACAAGGTCTTTCGCTTCTCATGAACTTAAGTGGAAAATGATTTGAGTTGCTTCCTTATTGCCCTACATAATGACAGATTATTAAAGCCTGTCAAATCAATTCAGAACAAGATTAAGCGTTAAGTTTGCAACAATGGAGAATTTTAGAAATGCCGCCATACTGACCATAGGGGATGAATTGATGATTGGTCAGATCGTTGATACAAATAGCTCCTGGATCGCCTCCTTTTTGGATCAACATGGCTGGCAAGTCAGGCGCAAGATGGGTATTGGCGATAATGTGGAGGATATTATTGAGGCGATGACCATATGTTTGGAATCAGCCGATTTGCTGGTGATCACCGGTGGTTTAGGCCCCACTAATGATGATTTGACAGTCGATGCCCTATGCCAATTTTTCGGATGCAAAAAGGTCTGGCATGAAGTTACCTGGCAGCGCTTTATAAAAATCCTCAGTGGATTTGGTCGTGAGCCAAGTGAGGAATATAAATCACAGTGTTACCAACCGGAATTAGCGGAAATACTTCCCAATAATCACGGATCTGCTCCAGGCACCATTTTTCACAAGGACAACAAAATTGTTGTTTCGTTACCCGGTGTGCCTAATGAAATGAAATACCTTCTAAAAGAACAAGTCGCTCCCTTGCTACCAAAGGGCAACAACATTGAACATCGGATTATTCATACAGCAGGAGAGGGGGAAACAATTATTGCCATGAGAATTGCCGATATCGAAGCTTCCCTCCCCAGCAATATAAAACTCGCCTATTTGCCTCGTTTCAGTCAAGTCACTTTGAGACTTTCAGCATTTGAGGACCACCAAAAAGAAGTCACTCTTTTTGAAAACCGCATCATAGAAAGATTAGGACATATTGTTTTCGGTACCGGGGATTGTACACTTTCCCAATCTATTGGCGAATTATTAAAAGCACGTGGAGAAACTATAGGAACGGCAGAAAGCTGTACCGGGGGCTACATAGCACATCTCATCACCTCTATTCCAGGTTCTTCAGAATACTATCTGGGATCAGTCATACCCTATGCCTATGAGTTGAAAACGGCGCTTCTATCCATATCCCCCGAAATGCTCATGACACATGGCGCAGTCAGTCAGGAGGTGATCATCGCAATGGCCAAATCCGCGAAAGAAAAACTCGGTGTCACCTGGTTGATAGCGACCAGCGGAATTGCCGGGCCCGGTGGCGCAACTCCGGAGAAACCAGTTGGTACAATCTGGATTGCCTGTTCCGGTCCTGAAGGAACAAAATCGAAACTTCTCAAACTCCCACGCGACCGACAAAGCAATATTGAGTATACCGGGATAGCTGCCTTAGTCATGCTCCGGGAGATAATGATGCGTAGCTAAATAGGTGAATTATGCTCAAGTGATATGCCTCAGAAAATGATTTACGAATAAGTCCCTATCGAATACTCAAGACGTGCGCCAAATGATGCTCGCAATGCCAGGCATATAACATCGCAGCTTGCTCCAATCGTTGCTCTTGCTGATACTCCGGATGAACAAAACTTCGCTTCCAATCTTCATCGGTCATGTCATCCATCAACGCCACCCACCGCTTGTGAATATTCTCTAAAATCATTATTGATAATGCAGGATCAAGTTTATTATCTGATAGTTCAGCCCATTTCGATTGATCATAAGGCTTAATAAAGGGTTTGTCTTCTGTCAAGGCAAGCTTAAATCGAATTAAAGCATTCATATGGCTATCCGCACAGTGATGAATCACTTGTCTAGCTGTCCACCCATCAGGCCGATAAGGTAGCGCCAATTGATTTTCGCTTAATGCCTTAAAAGCATCGTTAAGCTTTTTTGGGAAATTGGTAATAATTTCTTTTGCTTTCAATACTTCATTAAAAGATACCTCTTTTGGCAGCTTAAAACGACCGATTGGAAATCGAAGATCCTCATTGGTATTTTCCATTTCAGAAAGATAGAAATAGATTTTTCGAAATACCATATTTAAAGCATTGGTTACCGGAAACAAATGTTGTTTTCCAGTCAAATTGGGGTTCTTTAACAGTTGCTTTATTGGAATATGATTATATTTCTACTCAATTATGAGTATTAGTATCAACCTGCAGCACCAAGAAAGGGACTTCATTGAGGCTTGTGTGGCCAAAGAGCGTTGGGCACAGAAGGCACTCTATGAGGAAAATTACACCTTGCTTTTAGGCGTTTGTCATCGATACGCCAATAATGCAGATGATGCCATGGATATCCTCCATGAAGCATTTATTAAGATTTTAAAAAATATCCATAAATACCAGCCTGGCACATCGCTTATCGCCTGGATGCGTAGAATAGTTATCAATACAGCAATTGACTACTATCGCATGCAAACCAGAAGAAGAACTGATGATTTAGATACAGCTTACAATATTCAGGGAAGCGATCCAGATGCTATCAGCAAGCTTACGGTTCAAGAAATTGTCATGTGCATACAGCAGTTGTCCCCTGCTTATCGTTCTGTATTTAACCTTTATGTTGTAGAAGGCTTTTCTCATCGGGAAATAGCGGAAATGCTTGGTATTACTGAAAGTACAAGCCGCTCCAACCTCGTGAAAGCCAGATCTAAGCTTAGAGGATTACTGGCGACAAGTCATGTTCATTATGGATAAAAAGGATTGGGACAGTTATTTACAGCAAATTTTGGGTGAATTCAAGCCCGAAGTGGACCCTCATTGGGAGGATTTCACTGAAAAGCTGGATAATACCCCAACAGCCACAGACAATTCTTCTCTACCCAACGATGATGAACTCCGAGAATCGCTGGCCGATTACAAGCCAGAAGGCGAAATTCAAGGTTGGGAAGCCATTGCATCAAACCTCGACGAAGCAGATCGCGTATTTGATACCGGCGTGGCTGACAACGTAAAGCATTTTAAAGCACCATACGATCCTCATGCCTGGTCCTCCTTCTTAAAACATTTTAGCACTTACAAGGCTTTACGCCTCAAACTTATCATCTCAAAAGTATTCGAAGCCAGCGCCGTATTGCTTATACTTTTTACTGTCTTTCATTTGAATCAAAAAGGAACCTTCGCATTCACTAATGCTGAAAAGTATACTGAAGCTAGTATTCCGTCAAGTGAAAACGCTTTAACAAATCAACTCTCAGGGGACCTATTGAATGGGCCGTCAAATAGCTTTACAGCAAATCACCGTGATGATATGACAAGTGTGTCCATATCAAGTAACTCTACTTTTCAAAAAGCTGATGGCAATACATCAATTAATAATGTTAATAATGATCAAACCTTAAC
>JBBKWA010000080.1:0-41068 GCA_037968695.1 Saprospiraceae bacterium | reverse complement strand
TGGCTGGAACGCTTAATGGCAGAACGGCTTGAAGAAAAAACTGCAACCATCAATAAGATTAGAGATCAATACAAAGGAGACTGGGAACAAACTTTTTATGTTTTGCTGGGAAGGCAATTATGTGCTACCGTCAACAGCGATGCAATGGAGCAACTGTGCAGAATAATTCCGCTGAGTTTACTTCGAAAGCACAAAAACAGAATTGATCAGATCGAGGCCTTGTTGTTTGGAGCAGCAGGGATCGTTGAGAAGGAGATGAATGACCCATACATCATTCAACTTAAACGTGAATTTAGTTTTTTACGGAAAAAATATAATATCAAGCCTATGGAGGCATTGCGCTGGAAATTTATGCGTATGCGCCCGACGCACTTTCCGACTATTCGAATTGCGCAATTCGCAAAGATTATTTTTGACCATGAATTTTTAGTGGCCCGATTGGAAAGCAATCTTGATAAAAACGATTGGTTGAATTTGTTTTCTGTTACTCCCTCACATATATTTTGGAATAATCACTATCACTTCACTTCAATATCCCCTGAATCAGCAAAGAAATTGGGAAAAAGCATGGCCATCACATTGGTGATTAATGTTGTCGCACCACTGATGTTTGTCTATGGAGCTCACCAGGGCAAACCCATGCTCAAGGAGAAAGCGATTTCGCTTTTAGAGGATTTGCCCGCAGAAAAGAATTCAATTATTTCGAAATGGAAGCAAAGTGGTTGGAAAGCGATCAATGCCGGCCAGACCCAGGCAATGATTCAGCTAAAGCGAAAGTATTGTGACCCACGAAGGTGTCTTCATTGTGCCATTGGGCTGCAAGTGATAAAATAATGAGTGTCGAAAGGAAGGCTTTGTTCTTTCTCTTGGGACTTTATTGAGTTTTTTTATAAAAAAAATGATAGCAATTGGATATAAAATAAGGGTACTAATAGGCTACAGCTGTAGTGTTCCCCTAATACTTTTAAAATAAGCAT
This sequence comes from Saprospiraceae bacterium, assembly GCA_037968695.1. Taxonomy (GTDB): domain Bacteria; phylum Bacteroidota; class Bacteroidia; order Chitinophagales; family Saprospiraceae; genus Opimibacter. The sequence goes on along the minus strand of JBBKWA010000080.1, from coordinate 40,091 downwards.
AGAACAAGGCTGAGACTTTGCTTACTGTTTACTTTCCACAATATAGTATACGCATGGAATAACAAATAGATTTAATATCGTGGCAGAAATCAATCCTCCCAGAATAACAATAGCCATAGGGCTTTGGATTTCATTTCCTGCTTCACTACCCTTTAATGCTAAAGGTATAAGTGCTAAACCAGTTGTGAAAGCCGTCATAAGAATGGGGTTTAAACGGTCCAATGCTCCTCTTCTTAATAGATCAATTCCATTTTTACCCTCTCGTTTTAAATCTTCATATTTTGAAACTAGCAATATTCCATTACGTGTAGCAATACCAAACAAGCTTATAAAACCTATTGTGGCAGCAATACTAATTATTCCTGAGGTGAAATACACTATCAAGATTCCTCCAATAAGTGCTAAAGGCAAATTGAGTAATACAATAAGTGCCAGTTTTATATTTTTAAATTCATAGTAAAGAAGCCAAAGGATTAGAAAAATGGCCATTAGGGCTGAAATCATTAACAATTGTGATGCCTTAGCTTCGCTTTCAAATTGTCCGCCATATTCTATACGATAACCTTCTGGAATAGTAATTCTGGTTTCTATTTCATTTTGAATATCTGAAACCACTGATCGTAAGTCTCTATCTTGAACATTAGCTGCAACTACAATTTTGCGTTGCACATTTTCTCTGTCGATCCGATTTGGACTACTCACTGATTGTATTTCAGCTATTGACCCTAAGGATATTGTGCCACTCTTAGGAGTATGTATCAATGTTGATTCAATATCATTTCGTGAATTTCTACTCGTTTTATCAAGTCGAACAATGAGGTCAAAATATTGCTGTCCCTCATATATTTCACCAGCATACTCACCAGCAAAGGCAATATCGACTTGCTCCAATAACTCTTTTGAAGTCATGCCATAAGCGGAAAGCATTTGTCGATTAGGCTTTATCCGTATTTGAGGCACTTCAATTTGCTGATCAACTGCTACATCCGCTATACCTTCAACATTTTTAATACTTGCCTCAATGGATTTCCCCAATTGAAAAAGAGTGGGTAAATCATTTCCAAAAATCTTAATTGCAATATTGGCTCTGGTGCCAGAAAGCATATGATCTATCCGGTGTCCAATAGGCTGCCCTAAGGTGATATTCACACCAGGCACAATACTCAAATTTGTGCGAACCGCTTCATAGAACAATTCTTTGCTTCTCTCTTTTAAGGTAAAAGGCACATCAATTTCTGCTGCATTAACACCCTGAGCATGCTCATCAAGTTCTGCTCGGCCAGTTCGGCGGGTAACGAAGTCTATCTCGGGCATAGCCAATAGCGTTTCCTCAATTAATTTACCATTTTTGTTGCTTTCTACTAAAGACATGCCAGGCACGCCTACTGCACTTATCACTAGTGATCCTTCATTAAATTCGGGAAGAAAACTTCTGCCTAGTTGGTTTAAAATGAATAAGCTAATAATAAAAGCAATGACGGTTGTTCCAATAACAACTTTGGGGATTTTCAATACTTTACTTAGAATCGATCCATATAATTTCTTTAACCATCGTTCTACACTTGTCCCTTCTGCATGTCTAGTCAACACCTTTTCCTTTTTTAATAAATAACTACATAAAACAGGTGTGAGTGTAATGGCGACAACAAGTGAGGTTAGTACCGAGGTGATAAATGCAATGCCAAGTGGTTTTAATAATCGGCCCTCCATACCACTCAAAAAGAACAAGGGTACAAAAGAGACTATAATTATAAGTGTTGCAACAATTATCGAGCTTCGAATTTCAATGGAGGCACTTTTTACAACCTCAACTACTGATAGCCGTTTTTCGCGCGGTAGTTTTATGTTTTCCCGAAGTCGTTTGAATACATTTTCGACATCAATAATGGCGTCATCGACCAAGGCCCCAATAGCAATAGCCATACCCCCTAAACTCATAGTATTTATAGTATACCCTAATAAGTGAAGAACAATAATAGATGCCAATAATGAAATAGGAATAGCTAATAATGAAATCATCGCAGTTCTCCAATTCATTAAAAACAGAAATAAAACAAGCATTACAAAAAATGCGCCTTCGAGTAATGTCTTTTGAAGATTGGTAATAGAGGCCTGAATAAAATCAGCTTGTCTGAAAATATGATTTTGAATGACTACGCTTTCAGGCAACGCTTTATTTAACTCTATAATCACCCTATCCAGCTCTTGTGTTAAATCAAGTGTGTTTACATCAGGTTGCTTGGATATGGTTAGTATTACTGCATCCTTAGCATTTAAGGAGCCATTTCCTATTTTATCTGAAGCTCCGATTTTCACAACAGCAACATCTTTAATTTTTATACTCTGCCCATTTATTTGTTTGATAACAGATTCCTCTAAATCTTCAATTTGATAAATTCGACCACTACCCTTTATTATATATTCATTACCAAATTCATTCAAAATTCCACCTGGAACATTAATGTTGCTCTCTCTAACTTTTGTTAATAAGTCAACAAGACTTACTTCAAAGTGCTTTAATTTTTGAGGGTCCGCTAATACTTGATATTGTTTATAGTCGCCACCAATTACGATTACATTCGCAATGCCACCTATGGATTTTATTCGAGGACTGATGGTCCAATCAGCCAATGTTCTTAACTCCATTGGACTTAACTCGTCTGATGTAATACCTAACAACATGACTTCACCCATTATAGAAGAAATAGGAGCCAAAGTCGGTGTGGCAACTTCTGAAGGCAATTTTTCCTTGACCATAGGAATTCGTTCACTTACAATCTGTCTCGCACGATATATATCTGTTCCCCAGTCAAATTCTACCCATACAATTGAAATGCCAGCCGCTGAAGACGATCGTATCCTCCTTACGTTTGGTGAGCCATTCATTGCCGTTTCGAGCTGATAGCTAACTAATTTTTCTACTTCTTCAGATTCCATACCGTGTGCTTCAGTGAGTATCGTAACTGTGGGCGCGGTTAAATCTGGAAAGACATCTACATTCATGTTTTTTGCAATGTAGATACCTCCTATACTTAATAGAACGGTTACAATAAGCACCATAAACCTATTGTGTAATGAAAATTCTAATATCCTATTTAACATGTTTTTTCTTTTTAATGGGCGTGCCCGTGAGCTGGAGCTTGTCCAGACATTGCTTGCATTTTAACTTGATACGCACCTTTTGAGACAATAACTTCATTTTCTTCTAACCCACTGACTATTTCAATATTGCCTCCATTTCTTTTGCCAATAACAACATTTCTTCTTTCAAAATTTTCGCCTGATAATTGGACTATCACTGAATATTGACCATAGTCCTCCATCAAGGCAGATACAGGAGCTACAATTCCCGTTTTCCCCTCCCCGACAGTGATATTAACTTGAGAAAAACTACCCTGAGGCATATCTATTTGCTCATTGACCTGGACAAAAACACTTAAATTAGGCTTGTCTTCTGATACAGATTGGTCAATTGACAATATTGATCCGTTGTTATCATTAATATTTGACCACTGGTTTCCAGTTGTTTCATACCAAATGTTATTTATATCGTTGAGCTTACTGTTGTGCTGTGTACCTACTTGAACTTCTAACACATTTGCATTAGAGCCAATGATTGTAAATAGTACATCTCCCTCATTTACAAAACTACCATTGGTTACTTTTACTTGATTTAAGTAACCAGAAATTGGAGCAATAATTTGTTTGTTTATCGCAGTATAGCCACTAGGAGAATATCCATTAGAAAGTGCATCGTACTTCGCTTTTGAAACTTCATACTTTTGTGCTGTTTTTTCATATTCGACTTGAGGGACGATTTTATCGTTAAACAATTCTTTTTTACGTTCGTATTCGGTTTTGGCTTGAAGAAAATCCACTTTTGCCACTTCTAGTTCTGTTGCTAAATTGTTGGTGGTAAGGCCCTGACTGTTTATAGTCATTATAACTTCTCCTTTTGTTATTCTTTGCCCGGAAAGTATATTTTTTTTGTTGAACTTTACGTTGCCATTTGCGTTGGCCGTAAGCGTATGCGTATTGTTTGGTGAAATCTGCCATTTACCAGAAGTGGCAATTGACTCAAATACTGATTTTAGTTTAACCTTTTCGGTTTGAAATTCCATTTTCCAGGCTTGTTCTTTTAAAAAAGAAATGCCTGCACTTTCTTGGTCAACACCTATTGCTTCTTGAGCAGTTTTTAGGTTTGGAAAGACTTGAATATCAGGTATGGTTAAAGTGTCAGTATATTTTGCTGTAGTCAAAATAAATTGTAAAGAGCCTAACCCTTCGCTAATAGGTTCTAATGTTGGTAAAAAAATGCCGGGTGAACCTGGGGCATCTACTGTGTGGCGAATGCCCGTATTTCCTTGAATTAAACTTACTGTAACTGTACCTTTAGTGACCGCTTGGTGTTTATCCAATACTGTAAAATGTGCTGCAAATCTGCTCTGCTTGCCAACAATCAGCACTGGAAACTCTACAAAAAGCTCAGTTTGCTCTGACCAGATGGTATAATCTATTCGAGGTATATCCCCTGAAGGGTTGACGACAATATGATTGCCTTCTGCGTCGTGGGCGTGATCATTTTTCTGATCGCAAGCAGCGACAAAGAAACCCGCTATAATTAATAGTATATATTTCATTCTACTTCATTTTTTTTGTTGAATGGATATCTGAATTTCAGTTCCGTGATAGGTTAATGTGAATGAACGTGTTCATCCGAATGTGAATGCTGTTTATGATCAGTATTAAGTCGATCTTGGATTTTCAAGGAGTCGATATTGATGGAATCTTCCTTTATCATAAAAATTTCTTGTGTATTACCTACATGGTCATGCGTGCCTTCATCTAAATGTTCTCCATTGGGTCCGTGGCTGTGCTCATGGTTATTCTTGTCTTGATTATTTGCACAAGAAATAAGAGTGAATAACGATATTGCAAAAAATGTCATTAGTAAGTTCATGTTATTTATTTTAAAGTTGGTGGTTAAGTATTTGTGTTTTAAGGAGATGCAATTGTAATTCCATATCCAATAGCGCATCATAAGCATTATAATAGAATTCTAGCTCTATATAGTATTCTGAAAATGCAATCTCACCCAACTGGTAGGCTTTTAACAATAAGTTTTCGCTATTAAGTGCTTCTAATGCACCACTATATTGATTGTACACTTTCAGTAATGACTGGTGCTTATTGAACTGAACATCAAACTCACTTTTGATAGTTTGTGCTTTAGCGGCTGAGTTTGATTTAGAAAAAATGTAATTGGATTGTGCTGCACTTTTGCGCAGTTTATTACCCCATATGGGAAGGCTGACGCCAGCATATAAGCCAGAAACATTGTCACTGGAGAAGCCTTGATAATTATACCCAACGGTTAGGTCAGGCAAAGCTTTTGTTTTTGTCAGACTAACTTGTTGATTGGCCACGCCTTCTGCCTGAGTATAGTATTTAAGTGTAGGGCTTAATGCTATCTTTTCTTGCCAAATTGATGCTTTGTCTGGCAGTAAAAAATCATTGGAGAAGCCATCCTGCATTATCTCAATAGATTCCCCTGCATTAAAATTTTTTACTTCAAGTAAAGCATTCTGCTTGTCTACTTGTATTTGCTGCAGAAGGAATTGTAATTTCATGTATGAAATTTTGGCTTTATTCAATTCCAATATTCCAGTCTCTCCCTTATCAAATAGTTTTTGATTCTGTTCAAAAAGTGTTTGCGCCAGGTTTAGTCTTTGCAGTTCTACAAGTTCGAGTTTGTTAAGTGCTATAACTTTTTGAATAGCCATTTTTGACTCGAGTAAAATTTCTTGTCTTTTTTGTTCGTACTCTAAACCTAATAGTACTTGTTGTTTTGAAATCAGCTCTCTCCGAGCTGAGTAAACTGTAGGAAATTCAAAGGTTTGAGAAACTTGTACTTCGGTGTAGTTTCCAGATAAGTTGTTGCCAAAAGGTAAGTAGTATGCGCCTACTTCTGGATTTGGTAAAACATTTGTGCTTTTTAGAGCAAATGTTTTACCTTCTACATATTTGCCAAACCCTTTTAATTCGACATTGTTTTGTTCGATTTTTTGCAAAATAGTTTGGATGTCATTAGTTTGCGCAAGCGTAAACCCTGATGCCAAACAAATGCAAAAAGCGACTACGGCTTTCTGTCTCATTTGTATTATACTTTAGTGGAATAGTTTAAAATGTTGTACACGAATTTTTTATGGTAAAAAAACGGAAGCAACATAAGTCATCCGATTATGAGTAACAGCTCATAACCAAAAAATGATGATTGTGGTGAAATTTATACTAAGAAGGGAGGGCCTCTGAGTGTAATACTCTTGAGGGACGAAGAAGTGCAATGTTGTGCAGCAAACGGAAAAGAAGTTATTGTAGGCAGAAAGACATCAAGAAACTCAATTCCTGTTGCATTCGCAAATAAAGAAACCTTAGTGGGCTTGCTATTTTTCCCAAACTTGGAAGAGATTAAAACAATCTGATCATGTAGGTGAAAATTGTGGGAGTGATGCCCCAATAATTGCAGCAAACCTTTCTCTAGGTCAGAATCGTGGCTATGAGAATGATTGTTAGCGTGAGAATGCCCTAAATCAGGTATTTCGCTATTGAGGTTTTCTCCACTATGGGTATGGTGAAAATGTGGCACGACGTTGTGGAGAAGTGCCAATAGAAACACTCCCAAAAGCAAAAAAGCAGATATTCTTTTTTTAATTCGATTTACTTTCACGATAGCCAAAGATAATTTATAATATGGTTATGTGCCACTTTTCCTGCTTAGGACAATATTAAGTATAAGTTAAAATGCTTAGGTTAAAGCATCCACGTTATGAAGCCTTGATAATGGACATCTATTGTATAAGGTGGTCTGGCAAAAGTTGTTTTGTTAATTGTAAAGGTTGTGAAAAGATAGAATTTTTTAGCCCGGACCAGGGTTTTAAATACCAATCTGATATTTCCATTCGTTATCAATATCAAACCCCCGAAAAAAAGGCCATAATATGGGCCAAAACATCATTATCTAGCTGAATAACAGCAGATTAAACATAATTTGTATTTTTTATATAAAAATTCCTTTCCTTTGTAGTAGACTTCTACGTTTTCTTACTAAACAACAACAAAACAAGACATGCTAGGATTTTTTTTACAGGCTGATGCAGCCGCTATTGATTCAACAGCAATTGCATCTGAACAAACGATGCGGCTGATCGACATCCTTTTTAAAGGCGGGGTTGTGATGATACCACTGATTATCCTCTCCCTGATTTCGATCGCCTTTATTATCAGCAAATTCCTCTTTATCCGGGAACGATCAAAAATGGATTCCAATCTGGTCAACAGTGTACTTGACAAAGTCTCCCTTGGACAGTTTGATTCTGCCAACCTATTGTGTGATCAAACCAACAGCTCACTCGGAAATGTGGTGAAGGCAGGAGTTTCTCAAATCGGTAAACCAATAGAGTATATCGAGAAAGCACTCACGGTACAATCCAATATTGAGTTGAGCGAAATGGAGGATAAAATGGGATACATCAGTATGGTTTCAGGTATCGCGCCAAGAATTGGCTTTATTGGAACGATCCTCGGCGTTATCCTGATCTTTTACAGTATCTCACAAACCGCTGATATTTCCATCGGCACAATATCTGCGGGACTTTATCAAAAGATGATTTCATCAGCAACAGGATTGATTGTTGGTGTCGTAGCTTTTATGGGCTACCATTTTTTATTGACAAGAATAGACCAGTTCTCACTGAACCTGCAAAAGGAAGTATTGGAATTTATTAAAGGACTGCAAAAACCAGTTAGATAATATGCTTGAGTTCAGAAAAAGGAGGGCTTTCCACGACGAAGATGCTATGGCAGCGATGAACGATATCATGTTCTTCCTAATGCTGTTTTTCCTGATTATCGCGACGATGTCAAATGCTAATATCATCAAGATTCTCCTTCCTAAATCCGACACCACAAGTAAGATGGCCAAGCAGCCACTTACCCTTACTGTAACAGATGACCTGAAGTATTATGTCAATGCAAATGAAGTGCCGGCCGCAAGGCTGGAAGGCGCATTGGCTGATGCGGTTAAGCGAAATGAAGACCCTACAGTGGTCCTTCGTATATCAAAATCGCTCACGGTCCAAGACTTAGTGGATGTTATGTCCATTGCCGCAAAATTGAATTTGAAAATGGTCCTGTCGACAGAAAAATAGACGGCGGGCTGAAAAATAAAAAGGGGCACAATTAATTGTGCCCCTTTTTTATTTTGATTCATTAAGCAGTTTATATTTCACCAAGAACATGAAGTATCGGATTTAAAACAGAAGCACCCAGTTGGCGCGATCGCTCATCAGACCAGCCATATTTTTTGTCCGGTAAGTCTGCGTTGTCCTTAAAGGGCATCTCAATGGTGAGGGCCAGGCAACCGAAACGATACGAAAGTTGTGGCGTACAAATGCGCAGATCGGCCTGACCGGGTTGATCAAGAGGATATTTAAACGTATCCTGAAAATCTGGGCAGGTGTCTATCCAATGCTGCACAAACGTTGCTTCTTTCCAGGCAAGCTCATCGGTGTAACCAGGAATACCCTCAGAAGCAGCAACAAAATTATAAGGCAGCTCCTCATCACCATGTACGTCAAGGACTAAATCTATTCCGGTTTCATCCATTTTATTTCGCACATAATAGACTTCCGGACTTCGCTTTTTACTTGGCCTTTTCCATTCGCGGTTTAGGTTGGCGCCTGACGCATTCGCCCGAAGATTTCCGGCGATGGAGCCATCTACATTCATGTTTGGCACAACATAAAAAACAGCGTCCTTTAATAATACCTTGGAGACAGGATCATCCTCGTCGAGGAGCCGGCTTATGAAACCTTCCATAAACCACTCTGCCATACTTTCTCCTGGATGTTGCCGTGCGATCACCCATATTCTCTTTTTATTTCTGCGTGGTTTGCCAATGACGAGCATTTCGATGTCGCGTCCCTCAAATGTTTTTCCCACAATCTCCATATTGACGTGGTCCGACAATTGAGCTTCATGGACTAAATCAAGATGACGCGCATAGGTATAAGGTGCGAAATAAGCAAAGTACACAGAATTATGTGTGGGTTTGAAGTCTATAGAAAGTACACCACCACGAAATGTAGTGGGGATTCTAAACCATTCTTCTCTATCATAGGAGGCACAGATATTATAGTTTTTCCAACCGCTCGGATAGGAGGACTTTCCAGCGTTAATAATTGAGATTTTACATTTTTTACCCATCGCTCCGGTAAGGCGAAAATGAAACCATTGAAAAAAATCTGAATTGGTATCTTTCCTTATGCGGAGGTTTATGATGTTTTTTTTCTCATCGATACGGGTGGTTTCTATATTTCCACTATCGAAGTTTGAGGTAATTTTCATGTTTGCAATTTGATTGATAAAAGAATTGTGCCAAGATAAGGTATTAATCGTGTGGATATATAGTATAAGGTCTTGAGCCATTCTCATTTCCTACTATTTACGAAAGGTTTTCTTATGGTTTTGTTAAATCCTTTTCAAGAGAATAAGATGACATTTTTTCACCTATCTTTCGTCCTCAAAACTCATAAAAACATGAAAAAAGCACTCTTTATTTTTGCATTGGCGCTTGGATCCATTCAGATGGCATCGGCGCAATCAGCCAAATCATTTTACTTTGAACTTGGTGGTCCGGGACTGGCGTCTTTTAACTTTGATACACGTTTTAGTGCCAAAGAAGACGGGTTAGGTGGACGAATAGGTATTGGTGGCCTGAGCGTTGATGGAGTAGGAGTCGTCTTTCTGCCAGTTGGTCTAAACTACCTTTTGGGAAAAGACAGCCGACATTATTTTGAAATTGGAGCGGGTGTTACACCTGTATTCGGTAATAACGGAGGTGACGGTGACTTTTCAGAAACTTTTGGGCACCTTCTTTTTGGCTATCGACTACAGCCACTAAATGGAGGCTTTACCTTCAGGGCATTTATCAACCCACTGTTCGGAAATGGATTTTTTATTCCATACTATGCTGGCCTTTCTTTTGGGTATAAATTCTAAAGCAATAAATTAAAATTGTATTAAAGGAAGATCAGGCGATACCTGATCTTCCTTTTTTTATTCTATAAGGGGTTAAAGGGGCAGAAGGGCGGAAAGGCAGAAGGGCGGAAAGGTGAGGGGAAAATATGGTTCTTAGAGTAATAGCAAAGAGCTAGAGGCATAGGGTTTTATGCTTTTTCATTTCGCTTTTATGAATCATGTCGCGGTAAACTGTTTGAACACCCTGACCAGCTTTTTTTCCACTCGTAAGCGGAAAAATATCCCGATGTGTCGGGAGAATGAAAACGAATGTAAAATGAACTAGAAAATAAAAACAAGATATAATGCGAAGGTGAGTTTTTACCGCGACGAGTTCCGCTCCAGCGGAATTGTTACTTTTTTTCCGGAAAAAAAAGTAAGAAGATCAAAAATCATTGTACTACCAAAACCTCCTTAAGGAGAAAAGGCATGGGGTACAAAATTTATTTTGAACATTACTAATACAAATAAAATCAAAAATAACTAAGCCACCACTTTTCTTTATGCCCCGTTTTGTAGATACTAAAACGCTTGCAAAAGGGATAAAGCATGAAAATGATCGCAAGCCAAATAAAATAAACCATCCAAAGATTAAGGCCGTAACCAACTAATTCTTTTGAGGTGGTGACCCATCCATCGAGAATCATCGTCTCCCATCCGAAGCCAGTGACCTGCGCCAAAATTAGGGCAAAAAGATGGATGACATAAAGGTGTAGAATATAGAAGAAAAACGGAACCTTTCCGAAAACACTAAAGAAGCTAAAGACTTTGTTTTTGATGTTTTCAGTAGTGCCCAGAAACAGGAAAGTGGCACCAATAGTCATTAACGTAAACGAAAGAGAAGGTGGATATTTCGCCGGGTCAAAGAAGGAATAAAGCGTTTGCAATGTAGTGCCATATTCATTCCATGGATGATAGTTTCCATATTGATTAATAAGCCGGACGATGACAAACAAAGCGATTCCCGATAAACCAATGATGGTAAATAGTTTTTGTCGTTTAGCAGGTAGTACTGATTTGTCATAGAACCTTCCAAAGTAATATCCTAAAGACATGATTGCAAACCAGGGAATAAGCGGATAAATAGCCCCTATCCTGATTTCTTCAGTTAAATAAAAGCCACCTCGTTGGTGGAGAATTTGCCATAGCGGCGAATTGTCGAAACTAAATCCATCTAAAAGATTATGTCCAAAGATAACAACCAGGCTAAGCCCTAAAATATAGTTTAACGGGAGATAAATAATACCTGCCAGACAAATCATGCTCACGCCTAATACCCAGATTACTTGTAAGCTGATATCTGGAAAATGAAAATTAAAACGCCAGGCAAAACAAACAATTGTTATCTCAATAAAAATAAGCCACAAGCCCCTTTTCAAAAGAAATGCTGCAAGTTCGTTTTTTGTCTTCCTGCGACCAACCAGAAAAGCAGACATACCCGCCAGGAAGGCAAAGGCGGGAGCACAAAAATGAGAAATCCATCGCGTGAAAAACAGCGCAGGGTTTGTACTCAGTGGATCACTGGGACCAAACAGAAAAGCATCAAAGTGAAAATAATCCCGGGTGTGGTCTAATGCCATAATCACCATGACCAACCCCTTCAATACATCAAGGGATTCAATTCGCTTTGTCTTTACTGTATTCATTAGTGGGTATTAAAAGAGTTTTGTTGTACTGATCAAGCCTTTACTTCTTTATAGAAAGAGAGCAAAGCAAAGAAATTATAGTCTTGTGAGGAATTGAAATACATCCTCATGACCAGGAAGCCCTCAGATTAATGATTGTGCTCCATGACCACAAGCTAAGATAAAAAGTATAGCGAAAAAGGACGGAAGGTGTAGAACCAGAATCACCATAACACTCCATCAGTAAACGAAAATGAAGTATGGGGGTGGGGCAAAACCGTCTAAGCTGCAGCACCTCAAATCAATCTATACGAAGAAATAAGCGCTAGTGACCACCTCATATTCATCGATCCTATAATGATCAACCACTTTTTCTATAAGTCCCTCACGAACTACAAGAATGAGTGTTTTATTATCCGTCTGTTTAAGTGATTTGCTGATCCAGCGATCCCATCCTCCTCCTGATAATTCGAGCGGACCCACTTCATCAAGAAGGAGATATTTTATTTTCGAATCGATCAGATGCTGATCCAGCCAAACGATTGCCTGATCAAAAGAAGCACTATTAAAGACAAAGCGGCCAATGACAACATCCGATGGCGAATTGACTTCTTGCTTTTGCCATTGGATAGCGCTTCGATCTTTGATATTATAAAGTTGCCGTAGCCCATCTTTATCCGGACTCAGGACACCACCGCAATCATCGCGTCCCGACACCCATTTTAGCAACAAGGTGGTTTTATGACTCCTTATCGGTCCGGTTAGAATCCGTATCATCGGCGGTTCGGTATTGAAGGATATAAAGCAAAGTATGTAATAAAAAGAGTTTCAATCGCTGGAAAAACCGAAGGGATTTACTCTCGTTCCAGGCCTTATCAATGATCCACAGCAAGTGCGGAAACATATCCATTGTTTGTGAAACCTCTAAAGAGAGCTGTTGGTGTTTTTTATTCAAGTATTTTCGCAATAGGCGAATCATCAGGGGCGCTAAAAAAACAAACCATAACGTCAAAACAGCACAAGCCCGGATGATCGCCAACAAACCTTGTTGAATATTTGAATCTGAATCCGGCAAACCACTATACGCCAAAATAATAATAGCAACTAAAACAAAAAAGAAAATGAATCGACGCCATGATTTCTTTTTTTTATGCTTAAAAAGCGATTTAGTGTCCTCCTTTCCCAGCACAAGAGCGTATTGCTTCAGGCCCCATTGCGCATGTACTGACTTAATGGTTTTATAGGTTAGCCAACCGATGATGAAACCGACTAGCAAGTGGATTGATAAGTAAGTGTAAATGATGATTTTGGACGAGGAAACGGGAATCAAGACACCCCACTTAGCAGCCACCCATTCGCCCCAGATATTAATCGCTTCCCATAGTGTATTTCCATACAATACAGTGAGCGTAAATAATCGCTGCAGGGCGGATTCGATAAGCCCGAGGCTTAGAAAAATTATTGATGAAACCAATAGATTTGGAATGAACCGATAGATCAATGCCCCCGTGACACCCTGAAAAATAACAGCAATGTAGGCCGTTGGCGAGGAATGCGGACTGACCAAAGCCTTAATCACCAAAACGACAAATAACGAAGTCATGATGGTCTTCCATTTATTATCCGCCAATGCACAGATAAAAGCGATGCAAATCATTGCGAAACTACCCACCAGCAAACCCGTAAAAGGAGAGTTGAAAGCATGCAAGACCCCGCCAAGACCACATTCATTAAGTGCCCACAACGCGGTAAGTCGCTGAATAGCAAGATTTCGGTCAGAGGTGGATGTGGTTTCAAACATATGATCAATTGCGAGGTCAAGATACGCTCTAAGGATACAATTAACCACTGCTGAATTGTACTCTATTCTGCTTGTAGGGGAGGTGGGAGATAGAAAGAAAGCAGAATACATGACATCTTCTGCCCGTTCGTCCTGCATTTTGGCGGTTTCAGAGCGACCAAGTTGATTATTATCCACAACAACCGTTGTTTTGTTGTCGGTAAACAAGAAAATATTATGAGCAATACATTCAGGATGCAAATGCCTTGGCGGGAATTTATCCTGAATTATTTCTCAGGTGGGCGATCCAATGCTTTGGTTGGGACAAGCGAGATCGCCCACCTATCTAAAAAACAATGATTTAGAAGCATAAGAAAAGCGCAAGGCAGGAAGACGCTGGCGAATGAAAAAGTTTTGTTTTATAAAGAGGGTGTGGTAACTCCTAATTGCAGGGTAGCGGGAATCTTTCAATGAGACCCTAAGCCCTGTAGTTTTTGGAGGTAAAAAAGCAGAAAATTTATCATAAATCAAAGCATTCTTAAAGCACGGAGTAAGGAAAATATCTTATCTCAGATACCTCCGGTCAATAAACTCCGGAATTAAATCGTTTCATTCGCAAATCATGCAGAAGAATAAAAAGAAAATCATAAATCATCGTATTGGCCATACATATGCGTTGATGATGTTTTTATTGGGAGGCGTATTGATTATGATGCTTCCAGCTTGTGAACACGATACAGTCGCACCAATAACGCCGGATCCAGGAGACACCATTGTCAATCCGATAGATACTACCGGAGTGCCGTGTGATCCTAATATTGTCTATTTCGAGCAAGAACTTCTTCCAATCCTTAAATCAAATTGCGCTAAGAGCGGTTGCCATGATGCTATAACCCATGAGAAAGGGCTAATACTGGATAATTACCAAAATGTGATGGCGAGTGGGATCGTTCGTCCTTTTGACCTCAATGATTCTGAGCTTTATGAAGTCATCACAGAGACAGATCCGGATAAAGTCATGCCGGAGCCTCCAAACCAAAGGCTAACCACCTCGCAAATAGCGTTGATAGCACAATGGATAGAGCAAGGCGCTAAGAATGAAACATGTGATGACATGGCCGGGGTATGCAACACAGAAGGGGTTAGCTATAGTGCTTTTGTGGCACCACTTTTGTCAACCTTTTGCGTCGGATGTCATTCAGGAGTCTCTCCGTCCGGAAATATCGTTTTAAATTTGCACTCCGGCGTACAGACAGTCGCCCTAAATGGACGATTGGTTGGCGCGATCACCTGGGCCAACGGTTACCAGAAAATGCCGCAAGGATCAAACAAACTGTCGGATTGTAACATTGATAAAATAAAAGCGTGGATAAGTGATGGAGCACAGAATAATTAAAGGAATTTTATTAGGAGCAGTAGTCTTCTTAGCATCATGTTATTATGATGATGAAGTAACACTGTATCCACCGACAGAGTGTATTACTTTGAATATGAGCTATCAAGCGGATGTCATACCTATCCTTGAGAACAATTGCTACGTATGTCATAGCGCAGGCGCGAATCAAGGAAATGTTACGCTTGAGGGTTATACGGAAATAAGAAAGTATGTTGACAGCGGACAACTTATGGGGGCGATAAACCATCAAAATGGTTTTTCATTCATGCCCAAAGATGCGCCAAAACTTAACGATTGTAATATTTCCAAAATTGAATCCTGGATTGCTGCCGGTGCTCCGAACAATTAGTCAAATAGCCTTTCTAAGGGGTTAAGTTATCAAATCCGAAAACATGATAAAAAAGATTCTATTCGCCTTAATTGTACTGGCCGTGATCGGTGGAGGCTATATATACTATATCTACAACAAGCCGGTCCAAAGTTTAGAAAACCAGAAACCAGAAGTAGAAGTATCGGCCGCTGAAATGATAGCAGCATATGAAGTTGATGAAAAAGCTGCAGATGAAATCTATCTGGGCAAAATCGTACAAGTCAGTGGAACCATAAGTGATATTACAAAAGAGAATGGTATCATCAAGGTTTTGGTTGAAACGGACAGCCCAATGTCCATGGTCATTTGCGAACTCGAGCAAGGCCTGGAAACGGGGTCGTTAAAACCGGGTGATGAGGTTAAGATTAAAGGAAGGTGCACCGGATTTCTTAGTGATGTCATACTGGTTCAATCCTCCATCGTAAAATAGAAAACGAACACACCAACTAGTATTTTAATTAATTAAAAAAACGAATATTTAATGAACACTAAAATTTTGATTACAGTTTTTATTTGCTTGTCTGTGCAAATGGTTTATGCACAAAAGTATTACTCAAAAACAGGCAATATTTCATTCTATTCCGATACGGATATAGAAAAAATTGAAGCACATAATTCATCCGCGAGCACAGTGATTGATGTTACCACCGGGGCTATTGAGTGGGGTGTGCTTATTCAGGGATTTAAGTTTGCAAAGTCCTTGATGCAGGATCATTTTAATGAGAACTACATGGAGAGTTCAAAGTATCCTAAGGCAAAGTTTAAAGGCGTGATTGAAGATTGCGCGAAGGTTGATTTTACTAAAGATGGAAATTATGACGTACAGGTTTCCGGGCAATTGGAAATCCATGGCGTATCCCAAAAGGTTCGTTCCGATGCAACTATAATGGTACAAAAAGGTCAGGTTTCAGCAAAAAGTAATTTCACCGTATTAATTGCAGATTATGGCATAAAAGTACCTAAACTTGTGGAAGAAAACATTTCAGATGAAGTGACCATAAAACTATCAGCAGATTACATGTTGCTGAAGTAAAAGCTATAACCATCAAAATTTGTGATTTTTTGAAGAACCCCTACTTGTCTAATAGTTTTGTCAATAGGGGTTCTTCTCTTTATAATTTTAAGCAAAGCAGATAACAAAAGCGCAACGAAATGAAACCAACCACCTACCTCTTTATTTTCTTTTTGATTGGTGCTAGTACCAATCTTTTCAGTCAGGAAGACGACCTTCTATCCCTACTTGACGAGGAGGAAACGATAAACTATACAACAGCAAGCTTTAAAGCAACCCGGATAATCAACCTGCATTCATTGGAAAGCATGTCAGCCGGTGAACTTGATATAAAAATTCAACACCGTTTTGGATTTCTCAGTAGAGGCGCTTATGAACTCTGGGGCCTTGACGAATCGACGATTAGGATAGGGGCTGACTATGGCGTGACCAATAGCTTCATGATTGGGTTGGGGAGAAGTAGTTATGAAAAAACTTACGATGGGTTTATGAAGTTGAAAGTCTTACGTCAAAGCACAGGAGCAAAGAAGATGCCTGTAACGTTAGCCTTATTCACCTCTATGGCGATAAAAACACTGAAGCCTTCTGACCCTAATCGTGTACACTATTTCAGCAACGACTTGTATTATACTTTTCAAATGTTGCTGGGCAGAAAATTTTCTGATGCTTTTACCCTTCAGTTGAGTCCTACGGTAGTACATCGGAATCTTGTCGCCACACCCGAAATAGAAAATGATGTTCTTGCCATGGGATTTGGAGGAAGAATTAAGTTAAGCAAGCGCGTCTCTCTAAATGCTGAATATATTTATGTATTGCCTGACCAGATAGAATCAAGATTCCACAACTCACTTAGTATTGGTTTTGACATTGAAACCGGCGGCCACGTTTTTCAGCTTCATTTTAGCAATAGCACATCGATGATTGAAAAAGGATTTATAGCTGAGACAGTTGGTGAGTGGGGAGATGGGGACATTCATTTCGGCTTTAATATTTCACGTGTTTTCAATCTAAAATAAATTGCGAATAGCCAAGGATACAATCGTTTGCCTATTTTTACAAAAAACAATCCCATGACATTTAAGCAATTAATAAAGCTCGAAAATAAAGCCAAAGAAATCTGGGTCATTAGCCCTACCCTTCACTATGATATAGAGCATAAGGAGTTTTCAGAATTAGTGAGTGTCAATCTCGGAGAGAGTACAAAGTATAAATACATTGTCCCGGCGACCCCGCAGGTTCAAAAAAACATTGAATTATTTAAGAAGCGATTCAATCTTTCAGAAAAAGAAATTGCGTCTAACTTTCTTATCCTTCCAGTTTCGGAGATCAACCCGTTCCTCATGGAGGTTGCGATATACGATGCTTCGACCAATTGTATAGCGTGTGCAGCGCCGGCAGCAGATGATAGCGATGAGGTGATTGTGTTTAAAACCGCAACGGCCAAAAAAATGGCAACGGAATTTAGGGCCCTATGGAAAAAGTATAAGCGAAGTCGCCCATAAAATTAGCGCATTCAGCGTTAAGTTTTGTAAACCATACCTAACGATTAGTTAGGACAAGGAATTGAGGTAGTGCTTACAGACCCATCATCATTGATAGTCATTCGCCAACAACTTCCATTCGGAGAAGTCATAATCACCCCGCTATTGATGTCTTCAATAAACACATCACCACCGGTAACATGTACTTTGGATGCAGGAGATGTTGACCCAATACCAAGGTTTCCATCATTTGAAATACGCATCCTTTCAAGCGGGTAGTTCGTAACATTATCATGCGCTGTAAAAAAACGGAGTATGCCATTGTTATGATGAGCAATTAAATTTAACCCACTACCCCGGGATTCCAATTGCCCAAAGTCAGCATATTTGAATTCATCGAGGTCATAGGATTCTGAAGTATGGCTTAGGTAGGTGCTGTATTCTTCATCACCGGCGGACAAACTAATGTAAACATTGGATCTGGTCGAAAGAGACTTGTTACTAAGGTGTATATAATTACGGCCCTCCAGAATGGGGTCATCACCTTCAATGCTTAGCTTCGCTTTAGGGGTGAAAGTTCCTATACCAAGATATCCTTCACTTGAAACTCTCATTCTTTCCAATGGATAGTTTGTAACAGGGTCATTTCCAGTGAAAAAACGGAGGACACCGGCATTGTTCTGCGCAACGAGATTTAATCCACCACCTCGATTCTCGAGTTGACCAAAATCGGCGTATTTAAATCCATCAATATCATAAGATTCAGAAGAGTGATTTAAATAAGTTTGGTTTTCATCATCCCCGGCGGATAAGCTTAGATAAACATTTGATCTGGTAGATAAGGACTTGTTGTATAGTCTAATATAGTTTCTTCCTTCTAGAATTGGGTCATCCCCTTCAATAGTGAGTTTTGCATTAGGGTTGGAGGTTCCAATACCGACATTTCCATCATTAAAATGTATCCCATTTCCATTTTCCTTCCAAAAACCAAGATCTTTTGGACCACTTCCGGCATAAAGGGCGTAGGGAACGGACAACAGCTGAGACTCCCCCATCAACGTATAGTCAGTACCTCCAGTGGGGTCCATTTCAATTTGCACATTATAATCATTGGCTCCCCAATCAATATCAGCAAAGACACCACTTTGAACGATACCACGGCCAACGGCTAAATTAAAAACACCGGATTTATTCGTTACGACATCATGGACTTCTTGATAGACCGTTGTTCCTTGTCCTCCCGCCGTTAAGATCGATATACGTAGAGAAACTTGCGTATTCACAAGTGGTGTTCCTGCACCATCACGCGCAACTCCCTGGTAGTTGAAACCCTGAGGTGTTTGAGCAGAAATCGTAAGGCTGATAGCAAAAAGGCTGATCATTAAAAATATGGCTTTCATATTATTCTGTTTTCAAGAGTTTATAAGTGTGTGCTTTTGCCTTACCGGATATCTTCAAGACGAGCATATATGATCCTGAGGAGAGTGCCGTAGCAGGAAAAGATTCTAAAAGGTCAGTGCCTTCAAACGACTTAGTCCAAATCTTATGGCCACTCATATCATAGAGTTCAAAGCGCCCGGACTCATATTCAATGAAAGATGCCTTAATGGATACCGCTGACAAAAAAGGGTTAGGAAAAATATTGACTGACCCAATCTCAATTGAGAGTGGATTTACCGACACGATGGTATATTCCGGTTGATGAAAACCCTGAGACACGATTAATGAGGACTTCTCATATGTGGATACTACTGGCTCACCGAGTGTCCAATCTAAAATTAAACCATCGGACTGATAGCTATCTCCAGCACTCGATACGACATGCAGGTCAGTGTCTTGACAGTAAGCGACCTGAAAAGCACAAAAGCAAAGCAATAGAATGAATAAACGCGCCATCAGATAATCAGGTTTTTGGGAATAATAAAACTTAAGGTTGGTGCTTAAAGCTCTTAAAGTTTCAACCTTTTTCTTGATTATCCTAGCAGGACCAGTGATTAATTACAATTGTTGGATGTTTTGTATGGCTTATGACATATTTTTAACCCTCTGTTTTTACTATCTTTCCGCTTATGATACTTTTTGATGCAACTATATATTCTGCCCGTCGGAAGGCACTGATAAAAGCACTTGGAAAAGGCGTTTTATTATTCCCTGGCGCAACAGACCAGCCCCTTAATTACAAAGGAAACACGTACCCTTTCCGACAGGAGAGCTCGTTTCTATATTATTTCGGACATCCACAGCCCGGCCTTACGGGCATTATTGATGCTGACAACGATAAGTCCATTCTGGTCGGAGACGATGCTGAAATAGAAGATGTTGTTTGGATAGGGCCACAATTGACAATGGCGGAGCGAATACATCATATTGATGCTGATGAACACATGGCATCATCGGCTCTTGCGGGATGGCTGAAAGGAAAAGAGGTGCACTATTTGCCCCAGCACCATGCTGACCGTGTCTTCTATCTGGCGGAAACGCTTGGTAAAACGACAGACCAAATAAAAGCTGGACATTCTTCGGCATTGGTGCATGCAGTGATCAAACAACGTTCACACAAAGGACTAGAGGAGATTAAGCAAATGGAACATGCGTTGCACATTACACACGCCATCCATTCTCAAATAAATAAATCGATATTTCCGGGGAAACTGGAAGCGCATATTAGAGGCGTCGCAGAAGGCGTCGCATTTGCCAATCAGGGCAGACTAGCGTATCAGGCGATTTGTACCGTAAACGGACACACGCTTCACAACAATCACTATCATCGGTCTCTAAAACATGGAGATATGCTCCTATGTGATATCGGTGCGGAAACCATCATGGGCTATGCAGGAGATATTACAAGAAGTTATCCGGTAAGCCCTAAATTTTCACCTCAACAGGCAGAAATTTATGATCTGGTATTAAAGGCGGAGGTAGAATGTATTGAAGCCGTAAAGCCTGGTGTTCGTTATCTGGATGTGCATCTTCAGGCCGCCAGGATCATAACAGAAGGGTTGAAAGAAATTGGCTTGATGAAAGGTGATGCAGATGAAGCCGTAGCCGCTGGAGCGCATGCCTTGTTTTTTCCACACGGCTTAGGCCACATGATCGGACTGGATGTCCATGACATGGAAGGATTAGGAGAAGATAACGTAGGATACGATGCTACGACGACAAGGAGCAAGCAGTTTGGGACAGCTTATTTACGGTTGGCGAAAAAATTGGAACCAGGTTTTGTTTTGACTGTAGAGCCGGGGATATACTTTATTCCGGAGCTGATTGATGTATGGCAAAAAGAAGAAAAACATAAAGACTTTATCTGCTATGACAAGCTTGAGCCATATCGCAATTTTACAGGTATTAGGATAGAAGACAACATACACGTCACTGAAAATGGACCAGTTATTCTTGGGCCAGAAATTCCTAAAGTAAGATCAGAAGTAGAACGTGAAGTGAGCTAGTCTCTCTAAAACTGAACCTGGGAAAGACCATTAAAATTATTTTTCAATTTCCCTAATAGCAAAACTTGGAGGAATGGCTAACTCATGCGTGAGGTAAAGAAGTTCCCAATTGTGTTGTACGCAAAATTCACGAACAGCTTCTATAACGCCATAACGAACACCCCCATTCCAGTTGCCAATAATATAATCGTGTCCTGAAATAATTCCCCCCGGCTTCATTTTTGATCGCAACAATTCAAGTTCGTGCCGGGTAGTCTCATAAGAATGATCCGTGTCCAGATAGACCCAATCAAAATGATGATCCGGAAATGAAGCGATGCCATCAAATGATAATTCACGAACGATTTCCATTTGACCTGCTTGAATTTCAAGCTCAAAGCGTGTTCTAACATAGTCAAACAATCCACCGTGATAACGTTTTGATCCCCAGATATCAATAAGAAAAAATTTATGCGGGGAGCAATGGTTTAAAATAGCATGTGAAAAATCTCCCCGGTTGACACCGATCTCTGCTACAACTGCATTTTTTGGCAATTGCTTAAGCATATCTATTCGTGTAGGAAAAGACTTTAAATGAAATAAATGCTTTTCCTCAAAATCAATTGTCGAGTAGGTACTAAAAGCTTTCTCCCGAAACCGGGAAGTCAACCTGTTTGAAAGCGCTACGAATTTCTTACTAAGACTCATATCAAAAAGGAGGTTGTGGTTTATACATTCCCGTGAGGAATGATGTAAAAATGAAGTGCGATTGGGGTTGGCATGAAGTATCGAATCTAAAACATTGGTAAAGATAGCCTTTCGCCTGATTATTAACTTGGTTGATGGATTCTATTGGAAAAGGTTAAGTGAGTACAAGTCTTCAATAGAATGACTGGAAATTGCATCTTAAGATTTGCCACACGAAATTCATAGGAGGCTTCTTGTTTTTCGTTAAAACATCGATCGAGACAAGGTTTGATTAGGACCTGCTTATCGAAGCAAGCCCATTAAAAAGCGATATATTTGACTGTTAATAATTTAATGCTTACAAATGATCCAAGTTACGCGTCCTTTTTTACCTCCCAGAGAGGAATATGAAGCAATGGTCGCACAAATATGGGAAAGAAACTGGCTGACAAACAACGGCCCTTTCCTCACAGAACTTGAGCACAAACTGAAAGCATATCTGGACGTGAATTATCTTTCCGTTTTGACAAACGGGACAGTCACCCTACAGGCTATCCTCAAAACACTAAACCGAAAAGGAAAAATATTAACGACTCCTTTTTCTTATATCGCCACGAGTTCGGCTTTAATTTGGGAGGACCACACGCCTGTATTTGTTGATATCGATCCGAATACCTTTAATGCTGACCCGGAAAAAGCGGAAGCTTTAATTGATGACCAAACGATAGGCACGTTAATCACGCATTGCTTTGGTGTCCCTTGTGATCTTGATGGATGGGACAAACTATCTAAAAAACACATGATCCCAACGATCTACGATGCCGCGCATGCTTTTGGGGTATGCGTTGATGGGCAAAGTGTCTTAAACGCTGGTTATGCCTCTTCACTGAGTTTTCATGCTACCAAACTTTATCATACTGTAGAAGGAGGTGCGGTGGTAACGAATAGTCAGGAACTAAATCGCGAAATCACCCTGAGAAGAAACTTTGGTCATGACGGCCCGGAGGTATTTAGTAGTGTAGGCATAAATGGTAAAAACTCTGAGTTTCACGCCGCGATGGGTCTTGTTAACCTGAGGTATATAGACGCCATATTGAAATCCAGAAAACAACAGTACAGTTATTATTTAAAACACCTAAGCAATGCTAATGTCGAAATGACATTTCAAGCTATACCCAAAAATGTAAGCTATAATTACAGTTATTTTCCGGTTGTTTTTTCTACAGAAAAAGACTTACTGCGCGCTATAGGTAATTTAAACAAAAAGGAAATATTTCCCAGAAGATATTTTTATCCTGCGTTAAATACATTAAGTTTTACTAAAGGATATCCGGCGCCAACACCAGTAGCGGACAGCATATCGAAAAGGATCATGTGCCTTCCGATGTTTCACGAAATGACGATAGCGCAGCTCGATAAAGTTATTGAAGTCATTAATAATAGCTAGATGAATGTCAGCACCGAACACCATTCGTTCATTACACCTCTTGTCAGACAAGAAATTCTTGCCTTGGATTAAACGGACATTTTCACTTCCTAACTGGTCCGCATTTTATATTGTTTTAAATCCGAATCAGAAGAATTATAGCCATCCCCTGGAGGATAATATACTTGAAGTATCTGCTGATGAATATGGAGAAAAAATAATCCTTGAAAGTCTGCATCAATACGATATTGCATTCCATTATTTTCTTGATAATATGAAGGCGGAGATTATTGCAAAATCGGCGAACAAGATATTGCATTATTGGTGTTTTTATGGGGCTGAAGTGTATCAGCAAACCAGTTTGTTTCGCAATGAACTGTACGGCGTTTATACGAAAAGAATACTGCGTGTCTTGCCGGAAATACGATTCAGGTATGATCTCCGAAAATTCTATTACAAGTATATTCTTTTTAAGAAAGCACCAGTGGATTCTTTGCAGGCTGCCATCCCCCACATTCACGCCATACTATGGTATGTCGAAGAAGAAGTAAAACTCATTGGGCGAAAAATAAATCTCCCACCCTGGCAGTTTTTTCAATTCTTCAACGTTGTAGACATCATACCACCAGGAACGAAAACGACTAACACAAAAAGTAAAAAAATATTAATCGGTAACTCCGCTACTATAGAAAATAACCATGCGGATGTTTTACCGGGACTATTAGAAATCATAGACAAGGAATACACTTTTTCATTGCCGATGACCTACGGGCAATTTGCCAGGTATAAGACAAGGATAAAAACAACCTATTCCAGAGCGTTAAATGATCGCGTTACTTATTTGGAAGAACATCTCGAACTGGATGAATACTATCAGTTTTTGCATGAACACCCAACAGCAATTTTTCTCCACTACCGGCAGCAGGCCCTGGGAAATATTTTATACTTATTGTATACAGGTACCAAGGTTTATCTTTCAGAAAACAACATTATATATACCTGGTTGATCAAACATGACATTGAAGTATTTAAATTTGAAGAAGCGTTTCAGTCAGATGTAAGCACAAATCAACTTACCTTAGATCACGCCTCCATTGCAAAAAATCAGCAAAACATTATGCAATTACTGGATCATCAACGAAATGATATAACTATTCGAGCCATAGAAAACGAGATATTTTCCAGAAAAAACAAACAGAAGTAATGAGCGAACCGTTACAAAAAGATATCCCCATAGGAATAATTGGTGCCGGTGGCCTTGGAAAAGAAGTATTGTGTTGTTGTGGAGACATATTGGGGTGGGACCACGTGAAAGCGGGAATGAAGTTTCTAGTGGAAGACGCCTATTATAAAAAAGTAGAGGTTTTCGGTGTGGAGGTCTTAAGGCTTGAAATTGCAACTTCAGATTATGCATCCTACATAATGGCGATTGGAGATGCAAAAGCAAGAGAAAGACTTAGGTCAGTTTTTCCTAAGAAAACAAAATTTTCACAAATTATTCATCCGAGCGTATCTATGACACCATATACGCACCTTGGACCAGGTTCAATTGTACTGGGGAACGTACTGTTAAGCTGTGATGTTCGTATTGGCGCTTTTGCAGTAATCAATCCAGGAACTACGATTAGCCACGATACTAAAATAGGAGATTACTTTTCAGCTTCACCCGGTGTTAATATTAGTGGTAATTGCACTATAGGTAATCGGGTTTTTATGGGAACAAATTCCTGCACAAGAAATGGTGTTTCCATCGGTGATGACATCATTGTTGGCATGGGTGCTGTTGTTGTAAAAGATATTAATGAGCCAGGGACATATATCGGTAACCCGGCTGTACGAGTCAAGTGATATCAGCTTCTGTTTTAGGCAAGCACATATTATGGCGAAAAATAGAGCAAACAAAATCCATTAAAATTATAACATGAACCATCTTTTTACATCTTTAATGTTGTTCGTAGGGCTTATTGTGAGCTATTCATCGTCAGCACAAGCCTTCACTCATCAGGATACACTCCGTGGGGCCATTACGCCCGAACGAGAATGGTGGGATTTAAACTACTATGATCTTGCTGTTGAAGTAGATATTCCCGGTCAAAAAATAAAGGGATCGAATACGATTTTCTTCAATGTGCTTATCCCTGGTCAGGTGATGCAAATTGATCTTCAGGAGCCACTAAAGATTACCAAGGTCAGTTTCCAGAACCAAAACCTATCCTTTAGCAGGGAAGGAAATGTGTATTGGATAACGTTTCCGGTTACATTGCCCTCAGGAGTAAGAGAAAGCATAACCATTGATTATGAAGGCAAACCGGTGGAATCGATCAGACCACCGTGGGATGGCGGGTTTACCTGGTCAACCGACGACAAAGGAAGTCCGTTTGTCGCCACCAGCTGCCAGGGTTTGGGTGCGAGTGTTTGGTGGCCTTGCAAAGATCATATGTATGACGAGCCGGATAGTATGCTGATGCGGATTACGGCTCCGGCACCGTTAACAGATGTCTCCAATGGACGTCTAAGGAAGGTTGAGTATTTGCCGGATGGAAAGAAAACCTACCACTGGTTTGTTTCCAATCCAATTAACAATTATGGCGTGAATATCAATATTGCAAGATATGCGCATTGGGTGGATACGATTCATGGTGAAAAAGGAATTTTGGATCTCGACTTTTACGTTTTGGAAGATAATTATGATAAAGCAAAAACACATTTTCTGGATGCACAACGCACGCTAAAAGCTTTTGAATATTGGTTTGGCCCATACCCATTTTATGAGGATGGCTATAAGCTGGTAGAAGCACCCTATCTCGGCATGGAACATCAGAGCAGTGTGACCTATGGAAATAAATATAAGATGGGTTATCTGGGAATTGACCCATCCTCTACAGGATGGGGCCTGAAGTTTGACTTTCTCATAATTCATGAAACGGCACATGAATGGTGGGCAAACAGCATCACTTATATAGACATCGCGGATATGTGGATTCATGAATCATTTGCCAATTACGCCGAATCACTTTATCTCGATTATCATTTCGGAAAAAAGGCAGGAAGTGAATATGTCATTGGAACGCGTGCAGGCATCCGCAATGATAAGCCAATCATTGGGACGTATAATGTCAATAAAAAAGGCTCAGGAGACATGTACCCTAAAGGCGGAAATATGCTCCATACCTTGCGCACCTGGTTGAATGATGATGCAAAATGGAGGGAAGTATTGCGTGGCCTCCAAAGGGAATACTATCATCAAACGGTGACAACAGTACAAATCGAATCCTATATCGCACTACACACAGGCCTTGACCTCGATGCTTTTTTTAATCAGTACCTCCGGGACGTAAGGATTCCTACCGTCGAGTATGAACTTAAAGGAAAGAAGCTTAAGTACCGATATGCAGAAGTGGTAGATGGTTTTAATATGCCAATTACTGTGATGATCAATGGTAAAAATGAAATACTTAATCCAACAATTACATGGCAGGATTTTAAAGAGGACAATCCGATAAAAACCTTTGTAGTGGATAAGAATTATTATGTTTTACAAAAAAACGTGAAATAGTTTTCCAGCGCTAATATTTTGTTTTTTGAAAATGAAATCTTAAAAGAGGCCCGGGTCCTTCGACCACGAGCCCCGAAGACGCGACAAAACGTCTAATAATCTAAAGACTAATTTTTTATGCAATCGTTGCATTTCTTTGTTATTCGAATAGATGAAAACACACAAACCTGAAATACCACCGGAGCAATACATTGCTTTCCTTTCTGAAGCGTTTTTAGCGGCAGGAGATCCAATGCGTGCTGAGCAGCAACGCGCCTATACAAGAAACCAGTTTGCTTACTATGGGCTGATCGCACCACGTTGGGTGGGAATTTCAAAAGAAATCTTTTCCATACAAGGCATGTATACTGGTAAAAAGCTGGAGCAATTTGTTTTGGGATGCCTTGATCAGGAATATCGTGAATTACATTTTGCCGGTTTGCAGATGATGGAACGAAAGTTAAAAGATCAAAACAAATCCTGGATTCGAGTTCTAGAGAAGACGATCATCACGCAGTCCTGGTGGGATAGTGTAGACTGGATCGCAAAATTAGTTGGGCAGCATTTTAAAGCATATCCCGAATTGCAACATACCTATGCTCGAAAATGGATTGTTTCAGATAATATGTGGTTACAACGTGTGGCTATTATTCACCAATTGTTTTACAGGGAAAGAACAGATGAGAAACTTCTGTTTGAAATGATATTGCATGTCGCGGATAGCAAAGAATTTTTTCTGCGAAAAGCCTGCGGCTGGGCACTAAGACAACATGCTAAAGTGTTTCCGGAGCATGTAGAAGACTTTGTTGGAAAACACGCATTGTCCGGGCTTACGAAACGTGAGGCAATGAGGCAAATAAACAAAAATAAGGGCTGAATAATGCGTTGAAATGATTGTTCTTTTACTCGTAACGCAAAGCTTCAATCGGGTCAAGTCTTGATGCTTTCAGTGCGGGATATAACCCCGAAGCAAGCCCGACGACCATACAGGTGATAAATCCAAGAATGATCCAGGCCCAGGGGATGATAAATTTACCACCCAGTGCCAGCGCAACACCATTGCCCATTAATATACCAAGGACAATTCCGACAATTCCGCCGAGCTGACAGATGAGCACAGCTTCTGTAAGAAACTGGGCCATGATATTAGCACGTGTTGCGCCAAGTGCTTTACTGATGCCAATTTCGCGCGTACGTTCGGTTACTGTGACAAGCATAATATTCATCAATCCAATGGCCGCACCCAGGAGTGTTATCAAACCAATGCCAATCGTGACGAGGCGAATCGTTACTGTATTTTCCTTTAGCATACTCATCAGGCTATCGCTCTGCCGTGTGTCAAAGTCATTGTCTTGAGCGGCCCGTAGCTTACGTACATTTCGCATTAGTCCTGTGGCCATAGAAACAGCATTTTCTAATTCAGTGGATTCCGAAATAGAAACAGAAATATTATAGTTTTTATTTGCGTAACCGTAGAGATTACGCTCTGTCATTAATGGAATGAGAATTCTTCGGTCAGCACTACGTCCCATTGAAGAACCTTTTGAAGTCAATACGCCAATAACGGTAAACCGTTTGCCATCAACACTGATATTGCTATTTAAGGCAGCGGAGACTTTTTTATCAAAGAGGTCATTAACGATATCCATACCGATCATAGCCACTTGAGTTCCAGACTCCAACTCAATATTGGTAAAATTTCTACCCAGATCAAGGGAGTAATCTTTAACCGCTAAAAAATTATCATCTACACCGACGATAAGTACTGTTGGGTTAGTTTTTTCATCCCTGAACTTTATGGTAGCATTACCTGTCGCATAGCCGAAGACAGAGACCACGGAGGAGGGAAAGTCATATCGATCCTTAAAGGTTAATGCCTGCCGAAAATCAATTGGATCCCCGCGTTTCGTTTTACGACCGCCTTGATTGGATTGAATGGTGGTGCGGGATGGCATGATTTCAAAAGCATTTGCGCCCATTCGCGAAAAACTATCATTCATAGTAAACAGGAGCGCATCAATAGATGTCAGAATGCCAACCAGTGCCATGATACCAAATGCAATAATCAGCAATGTAAGTATTGCTCTTAGCGCATTGGCCCTAACAGACTTTATGGATTGAGATAAGTTTTCACTGAATTGCATACGTTGCGACTACTGACTTATGATAAAGATAGCTCACCGGAGTAATGCTTTGCCCTAAAAAGAAGAGTAAATAGACCTGACAAAGCGCATCTTCGACTAAGTTCCAAATATAACACGAATATGGGCCGAGACGGCATTGTGGATTTCTGCCGGAGCGGCGATCACTTCTCCATTTTCCAGCATCTTATTCTCGCCTCTAAAATCAGTTGCTTTACCTCCGGCCTCTTCTACGAGCAGGATACCTCCTGCTATGTCCCATGCATTAAGCGTGGTCTCGTAGTACACATCAAAACGACCACAGGCCACATAGGCAAGGTCAAGTGCTGCTGACCCCAGCCTCCGAATTCCACTTGCATTGTTTAGAAAAAAATCAAAAGCTGAACTCAACTTCGGTAGATTCCCTCGCGAGGCGTAAGGAAATCCTGTTGCGACAATAGCTTCTTTTATTTCAGTTCTTTTGGATACATAAATTCTTTTGCCATTACACCAGGCACCACCACCCCTCCAGGCATAAAACGTTTCCTTGTTTTCAACGTCACTGACAATACCAAGTACAATATCCCCCTTGTGCACCAAGCCAACAGAAACTGCGTAAAAAGGAATTTGTTGTAAAAAATTGGTTGTGCCATCAAGAGGATCGATAATCCATGTTGTTTCTGAAGTTTCTTGAGCGACAGTTTCTTCTTCGGTAATAAACCCTGCCTTGGGTAGGATATTGCGGAGACCCCTGACTAACATTTCTTCAGCCGTTTGATCGACATAACTGACTAAGCTGTTTTTGGATTTTGTGATGATTTCGTGCGCCTTTACTTTTCCTGCTTGCGAGCGTATAAACACTGCGGCATCATCGACCACGATTAGCGCTTTTTCCAATACTTCTTTTAAATCCATAACCCCAAAGATACATTGTTGCTGGAAGAGGACTTAAGAAGTCAGACCACCAAGTCGGGAAAATGACTTTTTATTCATGATTGCGAGAAGACTTCTTTCACTATTTTTAGGCTATGAATAATGAAACACTCAACAACACAAGAAAACTTTTTGAATATTATAAAACGCTTGGTGAAAAAGCGTTTATACAGATTGAGGATAAAGCCTTATTCCATGCCCCTGATAGCAAAAGCAATAGCATTAGTGTCATTGTAAAACATTTACATGGAAATATGCTTTCCAGATGGACCGACTTTTTGACAACAGATGGAGAAAAAGAATGGAGAAAGCGGGATGATGAGTTTGAAGACACCCTAACTTCCCGAGATGATGTTTTGAAACTCTGGGAAGCAGGATGGAAATGTGTTTTTGATGCCTTGAATTCCTTAACAATTGAGGATTTAAAGACCACTGTCTATATTAGAAACATGGGCCAAAGTGCTGAAGAAGCCATTATGCGACAGCTTGCGCATTATGCCTATCACGTTGGGCAGATCGTCTATCTGGCGAGGTTATTTAATGAAGGAGATTGGAGCTCGCTGTCCATTCCTAAAAATGCATCTGGCGATTTTAATAAGGAAAGATTTGATCGAGGAAAGGAGAGGAAGCATTTTACAGAGGACAAATGATCACGCGGTTCGTGATCATTTGTCCTAAAAAAGAACACTTTTTGTCAACAAAGTTTTTACTATTTCAGTCTCATCGACCGTTACGTTTTTTGCTTAGGCTCAATGCTAAAAAAGTAACAAAAAAGAATATTGAGTTTTCGTGAGCAAGAAGCCTTTTATCCCGTGTTCTTTTTTTCCGGAAAAAAGAACCAAAAACCTCGTCCCGCAAAAAACTCGCCTATAGCTTTTATCTTATAATTAGTTTCTTAGCCTATTTTACTGAAGGAATCATTCCTTCTTCTTTTTCCGCTTGCGAACGGAAAAAGAAGCTAACCAGTTTGCTCGAACAGTTTTGCGGGACAGGATTCTACTTATCGAGAAGACCTACCTGAAATTGAAAGTATTTGCTTTTCGTCCTCTTTCCAGATTCAAAATATCCTGGGGAAAGGCGAATCTACTTTTCGACTTTTCAACTAGAATAAAGTTGAGAGAGAAAACACCACGAATTTAAATTGTTTTCCTTTAACCTTTAACCATACCACTCCTCACACTTCGTTTTTCACTTTTTTGCACTATGCACTATGCACTATGCACTATGCACTATGCACTATGCACTATGCACTATGCCTTTATCCATGCACCTTCTTTTCCTGACCTAACAACGGCCTCTATAAACACCATACCCCGGACACCATCATGAATTGTTGGAAAATCAAGATAAAGTTCTTCAACCTGCTTATTGGCGATTCTGGCTTGTATACAGTACGCCACATTTCTATAGATGTTGGCGAAAGCTTCAATATACCCCTCCGGATGACCGGCAGGCAATCGTGTATGGGCCACGGATTGCGGATATAAACCAGGGCCACCGGTTCGAAATATTTGCAAAGGTTTATCCAGCCATCTAACGATTAGCGAATTTGGTTCCATTTGTGCCCATTCAAGACCACCATGTTCGCCATAAACTTTAATGCGAAGATTATTTTCCTCACCTGCACTTATTTGGCTGGCATGAAGGACACCTCTTGCTCCATTTTCAAAACGAAGCAAAACACTTCCATCATCATCCAGCTTTCGACCCGCAATATGTGTATGAAGATCAGCACATAGTGAGGCTATTTTCAATCCTGTGATATACTCCCCCAGGTTTTCAGCATGCGTTCCGATATCTCCCATGGCTCCAGCAATACCAGAACGCACTGGATCTGTACGCCACGAGGCTTGCTTGTGACCAGTTGATTCAATGTTTGTACTTAACCACCCCTGTGGGTATTCGATGACCACCCGCCGTATTTCGCCAAGCTCCTTTTGCGCTATCATTTGCTTCGCTTGCTTTACCATCGGATACCCGGTATAGTTATGCGTAAGGGCAAAGATCAGCCCGGTAGACTCTACCTTTTCTGCCAATGCTTTTGCTTCTTCCAATGTCAGGCATACAGGTTTGTCACAAACAACATGAAATCCATTATCAAGAGCCAATAGCGCTGGCTGATAATGCAGATGATTTGGTGTAACGATAGAAATCATGTCCATCCGCTCCCCTTCAGGAAGCGTTGCTTCTGTCAAAATCATTTCCTTATAACTGCCATAACATCTGTCAGAAGGAAGAAAGAAATCTCCTCCACTCAATCGAGATCGCTCAGGATCTGCACTAAAAGCACCACAAACAAGCTCTATTTGTCCATCTAAAGCAGCCGCCATTCGGTGGACTGCACC
Organism: Saprospiraceae bacterium; assembly: GCA_037968695.1. GTDB lineage: Bacteria > Bacteroidota > Bacteroidia > Chitinophagales > Saprospiraceae > Opimibacter. Next base: position 7,879 of record JBBKWA010000080.1, on the reverse strand, counting down.
AATAAACGCGCCGCGCCCCCCACCAATCATTCCCATTCTTATTTTGCGATTCATACCTATAGGTTCCTTTTAATAATATTTTTGCGGTGTAATTTATTTCAAAAATGAGAGTTTTGCGTAATTACAGACGTAATGAGCCTTAATAAGCGTTATGAAGGCGAGATTCCAGAATATTGTAACATTGACACATCATGAAGTACGCTAAAAATATATTTATCCTTCTTTTCTGGATTTCCCTGTCCGGTACAGCCGTTGGGCAGCAACTTAAGGCAGCCAATCAAATAGAGGGCATTCCGCCTAAAGTGGAATACCGGGCCATGGCCTTTGATGATGATGGAAATGCCTACGTCGCAACAAGCGTGGATGTGTTTATGATAGCGTCAAACAGTTATCAGGCACAACCATTGGGCGTAGGGGATCAAATTGTTGACGTGGATTGGCACAAGGACTATGGCCTGATCATGCTCTATAAAGATGGTCAAATCCATTTTACAGCAACCGGCAAGGTGATCACAGTCGTCGCCGATTTAGGAGCAACATGCATGGATGTGACTAAGTCGATGATTTGGGTCGGAACAAACAATGGCGTTTCGACAGTCTCGATTAGTCAGGAAAGAGTTGTAGATCGGTATACCACCGATAATGGGATTTTAGAAAGCAATAATATCAATTTCATCCATTCGGACAATTATGGTGTTCGTTGGATTGGGTCAAATGCTGGCGTGGTCAGAATAGTCAAAGACAAATGGAAACTCTACGAAAAAAATCAAGCAATCACAGCTATCACACAAACCTCTGAAGGTGCCTGGATGGCAGCAGATAGCAATATGTGGCTCGTGGACAACTACAATCGCTGGTACACGATTGATGCATGGAAAGACCTTGTTCAGGGCAAAGTAAAGGCGCTGGCCTCAGACGGTAAAGGGCTTATTTATATTGCTTCTGATGTTTTGGTAAAGTACGATCCGTACGAAGAAGAAATTGTAAGTATGAATGAAGGAAGTGTCTCCAACCAAATGATTCTCCTTTCTCAGGACAAAGGAAAAAATGTCTGGATGGCGGGTCATAATGGGCTTTCAAAAGTGATTGAGGACACAGCAAAAGTATTAGTTCCTGTAAGCAAAGGAGATCGACTTGCCGCTGTCATCAATGTAAAGTCTACTCCGGTCTGCACCGGGATGGCGACAGGTCATATGGTGGTTGATGCTGTTGGAGGGGTCCCTCCTTATGCTTATGCCTGGAGTGGAATGGGCGCCAATACCATGGAAGTCACTGGGCTGAAAGCCGGTCTTTATCAGGTGACCGTTTCTGATCAGGAAGGAAATTCTGTGCTGGCCAGTAGTATCATACCATCTTCACAGGAATTGAGTGTTACTACAATGGCGGGCACAAAAGCCACCGACAAGCTTGCCCTAGACGGACGGTCTTTAGCAAAAGTAACAGGAGGCGTTGCACCCTATCAATTTAAATGGAGTAATGGAGAAACGTCTGATCAGGCGGTAGCACTGCCCGCAGGCGAACACGCACTGACAGTAATTGATGCGAATGGTTGTCTTGCCAATGCAACAGTAAACATAGAAGCAGATAAGGTATTGAAGACATTGGATATCACCACCTTGTCGCTGGGTCAGACTATTCGAGTGGATAAGCTCTATTTTACTGCAGATAGCACGAATGTAGATCCCTCATCTTATGCTGTACTGGAAGAGATTTATGATTTTTTATCAGTCAACTCAAATGTCAAAATTGAAATCGGTGGACATACCAACAGCCTTCCTGAAGATGCTTATTGCGATCAACTATCAACGGCAAGAGCCGAAAATGTGGCAGACTATTTATACGATCGAGGCATCCCTAAAAACCAGATTTCATCAAAAGGCTATGGCAAAAGGAAACCAGTAGCAACAAACAGAACCGTCGATGGACGGCGGAAAAATCAGCGTGTGGAAATAAAGATTGTTTCGCTGTAAAGAAGATAATAACAACTTAAGTGATGATCACTTTAACGGTGTCAACCACATCTTTTAAAGCGGCTTCAACCACGTCACCATCATGATGTCGAAGGATAATAAACCCCTCTCCTTCATAACTCTGTGATTTCTGCTGCCCGGGCTTTGGGATGCGGATGTCGGTGATCATATCAGCGTATTTAGCACGGATTTGGTCTAGCCCTTCCACATGCGAAATGTGCCCTTCACCCAGACCTCGCAGATAAGCCGCCCCACTGCAATATTTAATTTCCGTAGAAACAGGCTCCTCATAAACCATAAGTCTGGCCCATGCACGAACAGCGTCAAAGTCACACGCTCGTGAAATTAATGTGGTAAACTGAGCCCCTGGCGGACGTGCAGCAACTTCAGAAATAGCGATGGATCCATCCGGTCTTCTAAACCATTCCATGTGACTGAGGCCCGTTTTCATACCGAGGACATCCAGTGCTTTTTTACCAGCTTTTCGGATATCATCAAAAGACCTGCTGTTGTGTTCTTTGCGCAGGACAACACGCCATTGTATCCACGGGTTGGACATAGCTTCCAACGGCGTAGGGTAATATTGATTTATAGTTTGACCAAGAATTTTTCCATTAAGTGAAAAAGTGTCCAGAGAAAACTCATCCCCTAAAATAAACTCTTCGATGATCACGCCTTCAGCTGATGCATGGCCAAGTGAAGAGAAAGCATTCCGCATCTCATCATCGTTTGTTACTCGAAATGTCGCTTGCGCCCCTGCTCCGGCAACAGGTTTTGCAACAACAGGATAACGGCATATTTTTGTGAAACCAATAGCACTTTCCAGATCATGTACTAACGCATGTTTTGCACAGGGAATATTGTTTTCAGTAAACAATACTTTCATCCTGGCTTTATCCCTGAAGTTCATAGCAGCGTCAATGTCCATTCCTTCAATATTCAAGGCCTCTCTGGTTTCGGCCATAGGAACCTGTAATTGTTCTGTAGCACCAAGTATTCGATGGACAGGCCCAGTCGTTTTTTGAATTTCCGTGAGCACTTTGATGAGTGTCCACTTATCAAAAACATCATCAACTTGTCTGGCAATCGAAATTCGGCTTTGTTGCCAGGAAGGAAGCAGGGTAACAGACTCCTGGCAGATGATGATCAATCGAATGTCATGTAAAGTCACGAGGGATTCGATAAACCGCACAGCATTGGCCGTAAAGTTTGGGGTAATGTAGGCTATGGGATTCATGGAGCGAAGTTATAAAAACCTGAGAGTGTATAAAAGCACAATAGCTTTCCAAAACAAGTTCATATAAATTGAAGAATCATCTCTACCTTTATGCTTCATAACTTAATTCCTCCTCAATCAATAAACGATATCCCGGGGAAATAGGGGTGGTCAATACGACGATATCACTAGCCAGTGCCTTGAAATTCTTATTTTAAGTGAAATGACCCCTTTAAACAAAGCGTTAATGTATTGTTAGAAGTATAACTTTTTGACTTTAACGACGTCTAAACTAAAAAATGATGCCTTTGCTAAACTATAAAAGATTTGCGCTCCTGGTGATTGCACTGATGCTTTACAATGCGATCTATTCACAAATTAAGGATGATGCCGCCATAGCGAAAATGGTGCAGGAATATAAAAGTGACCTTAGAGGTCCCTACAAAGACATACGTTGGTTTTGTAAAGACGGGAGTTTTGTAGAACCCAAATCAAGTTGCCCTGAACCAGGAGGATCTCAACGAGCCCGGTATAAAGATCAGGTGGCATCGCTGGCAAAAACCAATCACATTTATTTAGGCCAGATTTTGGCCACCACATCCTTTGAACAGTTTTGGGATCAGTCAAATAACCAATCCCGTATTAAGCAATACCAGTTAGAACAATATCTCAAAGCGATCGATAACGGATGGGTAAATCGCAAGGCCCAATTTTACAGGGGGGCCTATCAGGCTGAAGACGAGGACGCCTGGGGTATTAATTTTTACCAGTGGGTCCTTTCGGATACCACCAGGATAAAAGAAAATTATTTTCTGATTCGACAGAGTGGTAAAGATGTTCCGCATGCAGCGGATAATAATACAGCGCAAAGTGTCCGCGCTATTTCGAAAGAAATATCCGACAGCTTTATTCAGTTTATGGACTTGCGCGTAAAGTTACATGGACAACCTGATCTGGGAGATATTCAAAAAGTGATTGATTTCAGAGCGAAGTACAAAACAAAAATGCCCGCGGAAGTCGACAAAAAATTTACACTTCTCCTAAAGGAAATGGAGGTGCTCTACAAGCCGATTGACATTTTGGATTTCAAATCATATGTGAAGAAGCTACCGAGTGAATCAACGGCAGCTAAGACGATGAATGCCCTGATTGAAAACTACAGTAAAGCCACAACATCAAAAGAACATTGTTTGTTAATCGCCTTCTATGCACAAGCGCTCAGAAGCGAAATGAGCACACCTTTAAAATCAAGCGCGCGGATGGCGTTATTGGATGCCTCTAACCGCATGGAGACCTTGATCAATCGCGAATCGACCTCTTGGGTGCCACGCACATTGGAAGAGCAAATGCTTAAAGTGGTGTGCCTTGCACAAGCCGCGGCAGGATTCGGGTACCTGGAGCAATGGGAATGGCAACAGGTTGAACGGATATTGCAGATACCGGAAGGGGAACAGATTTCAGTGGGGGCATTAAGCACCTACCTAGAAAATGCACAAAGAACTGTTGAGTGGGGCACCGCTATGATACGCGCCACGTATCAGGATGTCATAAAACTTTTTTCTGGGTTTGAGCCAATGGCGTATGGATTTCTTGATGACAAAGTAAGATCATCAGTATTGCTTCCACTTGGAAGTAGCGTTTCCATTCTTGGTGATATATTTTCCGGTCAAGCCGGATTTGCCAATAACGTGATGGGGATCAATAACCAAAGCTCTATTCGTGGACTTAACCAAGGGTATGCTTATGGCGAACTTGTTGTCACCAATTTATCGCCGGAAGAAGTTGAAGTAGACGGAGACAAAATATATATTTTTAACCGACCACCTGCTGATCTTAAACCTGTCGCAGGTATCGCAACAGTCACAGAAGGGAACATGGTTTCTCACGTGCAATTGCTTGCGCGGAATCTTGGCATCCCCAATGCAGTACTTTCTATGGACAACCTGAATGCGCTTATGCCCTTTAACGGACAGCGCGTGTTTTATGCCGTATCAAACAAAGGCACAGTCATCATCAAGCCTGAATCAGAGATGACCGCAGAAGAACAAGCGCTATTTACCCAAAAGGAAAGAAGCGAAGAAAAAATAACCGTACCGGTTGAACTCATTGAGTTGGCGGATGCCAGCGTACTTAATTTACGAGATGTAAATGCTACCCATTCCGGAAAACTATGTGGCCCAAAGGCCGCTAACCTGGGACAGCTTAAAGCAATGTTTCCCGAAAATGTTGTTGAAGGATTGGTAATTCCTTTTTCAATTTTTCGCAAGCACTTTGATCAGAAAATGCCCGAGCAGGACGCAACCTATTGGACTTTTTTAAATGCGATATTTATTCACGCAGAAGAAATGTGCCAGGAGGACAAGAAAGACCAGGAAATAGAAAAGTATATATTGAATCATCTGGAGACGCTCAGAAATGCCATTAAGGTGATGCCATTGCTACCCGAATTTCAAGAAGAGTTTAAGCAAAAGTTTAAGGAGGTATTCGGAAAAGAAATAGGTGGTGTTCCCGTCTTTTTGCGTAGTGATACAAACATGGAAGACCTTAAAGACTTTACGGGAGCCGGCCTAAATCTTACGTTGTTCAATGTGCTTGATGGCGCTAAAATATTTCAAGGTATAAAAGACGTATGGGCTTCTCCTTATACGGAGCGAAGTTATAAGTGGCGTCAGCGTTATTTACTGAATCCCGAAAACGTGTTTCCATCTATCCTTGTTATCCCAAGTGTTGATGCAGATTATTCAGGGGTCTTGATTACCAAAGGTGTAGCGACTGGAAAAGATAACGACATTACTATTGCCTTTAACCGAGGGGTGGGTGGCGCTGTCGAAGGCCAGGCCAGTGAGTCGTGGCTACTAAATGAAGACCATCTGGACGAATTAATCACCCCTGCCCGGGAACCGGAGTATATCACCATACCGCCTACTGGAGGAACAAAAAAGCAACATACGACATTTGAAAGAAGGTTGTTGTCCGAAACAAGACTTCAAGCATTGAAGGCTATGGCATATCACTTAAAGGAAAAACTACCTTCAGCGGGGATGAAATCCCCCTATGATGTGGAGCTGGGTTTTAAAGATGATAAAATTTGGCTTTTCCAGGTCCGACCTTTTGTAGAAAACAAAAGGGCTGCTTCATCTGAATACCTGCGATCCATTACACCCGAAATTAATAATGAAACATCCATTCCACTAAAGCTAAGTTTATTATGATAAAAATTAAAAGTTTCCTATTGGTCATGGTTGGATTGATTTGCGTATCCGCCATGCCCCCCTACCCAATTGATGGATATATCGAAAGCAGAATCCGGCGACTTAATCGACTCGAACTAATCTTATGTGGAGATATACAGGACACCAAACCGATTGCCGGTGCATTAAAATCCATTAAGGACATTAAACTAAATCTCGAAGGGACCAGGGGTGACAGCTTAAGCAGTTTACCTGCTGCTGATCCGGCCTTGCAAAAAGCTATTAATGGTATTTTCCCGAATCTTCATGAAAGTTATTCCATCTCCGTGTTAGATATTACGCCGGGCAAACCGCTTCGCTATGCGTCCAGAAAAGAAACAAGTCAATATCAGCCAGGCAGTGTTGGGAAAATAGCCGTCCTCGCCGGATTTTTTACTGAGATCGAAAAGATCTATCCGGAATCGTTTGAAAAACGCCAGGAACTCATGCGCACTAAAATGGTTCGGGCTGGTAAATGGGCAATGACAGATTCGCACACGATTCCAATTTTTGATCCTGAAACAAATAAATTTGTCAAACGGACTGTCCAGGAATCAGATGTGTTTTCGCTTTATGAATGGCTGGATCATATGTTGTCAGTGAGCAACAATGGCGCCGCTGCCGTTTGTTGGCGCGAAGTCATATTGATGCGTGCATTTGGAAAAGAATATCCTGCTGTGACAGATGCCAGAGCAGATGAGTATTTTAAATCTACACCTAAATCAGTGCTTTCAGACATAGCTATAGCGGTTGTCAATGAACCATTGCGCAGCCATGGCATAGCAGAAGATGAATGGCGATTAGGAACGCTTTTTACCAAAGGAGCAAGTTCATATGTACCTCCAAAAGGGGGTAGTACCGGAACACCTGTAGGCGTGATGAAGTTTATGGTAGCGATGGAGCGAGGCAAAGTAGTAGATCCTAAAAGTAGTCTTGAAATGAAGAGACTACTTTATATGACAGACAGAAGAATTCGCTATGCTTCCTCTCCTTCTTTAAAAGAAGCAGCCGTTTATTTTAAATCGGGAAGCCTTTATAAGTGCAGAGCCGAAGAAGGTTACACTTGTGAAAAGTATAAAGGCAATGTAGAAAACTACATGAACTCGGTAATCATTGTCGAACACCCTGATGGCACGACCTATATTGTCACCATGATGAGTAATGTGTTGAAGAAAAACTCAGGAAGCGACCACATGTCGCTTGCAGCGACGATTGATAAGGCGATAAAAAAGTAATAGGCCGGAAGGATAGTCTTTTAGTAGTAGAGAATTTGTTTCTTCACTAAAGGAATACATCATAAAGAAGCAAATGCAAATATATTGCTAAACTTAATTTTGAGAAAGCTCCTCAACTAATTTTTCAGCATGCTCCTTTATTTTTGGGAAAGGGCTGTTCACTAACGGTTCTACAAGGCTTATATAATCCTTCTTTTTCAGAGCACGGATCAATTGAAATACAGCAAA
>JBBKWA010000079.1:0-5697 GCA_037968695.1 Saprospiraceae bacterium | reverse complement strand
ATATATTTTAATATAATTACATAAATAGCTGATAAACAATGATATAAAGATTAATTATTTTTTGCAAGTGATTGTGTAAAAATAAAAATAGTTATACCTTTACCTCCAAGGTCACACACCTGAATATTGCAAAAGGTTAAACTAAAACTTATGGAAACTACATCTTCCCCCCGATGGGCAGGCTATATAGCCTATGCTCTGTGTATTTGGCTGATTGGCTTTTCTTTCAACAGCTTTTCTCAAACGCCTACAGTAACAGCAAGATTCGCCAATCCAGTCTATGACTGCGGCCCGGAATCGTATTGTCTGGATGTGGAATTTCAATCGGACGCACCAAACGTGGAATTGTTTGGAATGAATGTCCGATTCTTCTACGATGATACTAATCTGGAATTAATCGGGTTTTCTGATTTTCAGGGAGGATATGAAGCAGTAAGCCCTGACCCACCTAATGTCATGATGACCATTCCGGGCACAGGAACTACTTTTTTTGGTTTTCCACCACCCGGCATTGCAGATTTTGTAAATGGTGCCTTTCAGCTTCTCGATGGAAGTCAACCCCCAATTATTTTAAGTACCGTCGGCTGGACAAAGCTCCTTCAAGTTTGCTTCCTGGTGGAAGGCCCCCTTCAGGATAGTGCTAATTTTTGCCCCCCTATTGTATGGGATCTTCAGGCCAACCCGGATGATGGAGGTTATCTACCCGGCGATGATGGCGTCGTTATGACCATAGTCGCTCCCGCACCGATAATGTCATCACCTTCTATTGAAAATGTAGTTCAGTATAACTGGGCGTATATCGGTCAAGGACTTCCGCCATTTGGCGAGCCACGGCCTACCGAATGTTTGCCGATAACTTGCCCGGTAGACTTAGCCTTGACAAAAACACTTATTGGCGGTCCAAATGATTTCGAACCTGGTGATGATGTTAGCTTTTTGATTGAAGTCATAAATGAGGGTAATATTTCCATTGGAGAAGTTCAACTAATCGATTATATCCCGGTAGGGTTTTCTCTTAATGATACGGACTGGACGCCAGGCGCTACCGGAAGTACAGGTCAGAGCGCCTCCATAGTATTATCCACAGCCAACATGGCACTAGGGCCAAATGGCTTACTGCCGGGAGAAAGTGTTTTTGTGGAAATAACCCTTACCATAGATCCTGATATACCATCAGGAGAGTATCAAAACTTTGCCGAAATCGCCTTCGTTTTTGATACGAATGGAGAGGATATTTCTGATGAAGATTCAGATAGCGATCCCGATGAAATAGATACCAATGACCTTCCGGAAGAAGATGATCATGACTCGGCGTTGATTTGTCTCATAGCCCCACCGGTTATCACAGGTGAGCACTATGTATGCCCGGGTGAAACCACGAAATATGGCGTAGAGAACTATAACCCATCACATACCTATGTGTTTTCCATGCCCAATGGCGGAGGCTTTATCATGAGCACTACAGACTCCACGGCCACTATTAGATGGAATAACCAGCCAGGAGGACCTTATGAAGTAAGCTTGCTTGAGATGGGTGTATTAGGATGCCAAAGATCATCAAGCATATTTGTAAATATAGAATCCCCCGGTGAGATTGCTTGTATTACACAAACGAATATATCCATCGATAATGATTGCGGAACACAAATTCTTAGCGGCATGATTCTCACCGGTGAAATGGAAGGGAATAATACTTTTCAAGTGTTCATCATTGGCATGAATGGGGACACCGTTCCCAATGCGATCTTAACTTGGGAGCATGTAGGGCAGACCTTTAAAGTTTCTATTGTCAGCCGATGCAATGGACAAAGTTGTTGGGGTTATGTGACCGTTGAAGATAAACTGGGGCCAATCATCGACTGTGTGTGTCCGGTGGGCAATCAGGACGAACTATGTACAATAGACTGTAGTGAAATAGCGCAGTTTCTAGAGGGGGATATCCCAGATCAATTTCGTCCAACAGTCATTGACAATTGTGGCGGGACTACATTAGATTTGCTCGATGTGCGATTGAATCATAACCCATGCGGAGGCGGGTACATTCTTGTAGATTGGTTAGCAACAGATGGATCCGGAAACACCTCTACCTGTAATCAGGAGTTTGTCATCCTGCCGATGACTTTAGAAACACTGATGTTTCCAGCGGATTACTTCGGAGAATGTGGCGATAACATAGATCCATCAAATACAGGTTGGCCTCAAATAAATGGAATTGATCTAACCGAAAACTCAGGTAACTGCAATATTCTTAGAATATATACCGATCGAACTGTTGATTTTTGCGGTGGAGGAACCAAAATTGTAAGGACGTGGAAGGTAACCGATTGGTGTGTTTCGAGGCATATTGAACGCGTTCAAATGATTCACCTTGGCGATCATATTGGACCAGTTTTAACATGCCCTCCTAACCTAACAGTAAGTACAGGTCTCCTGGGTTGCACTGCAAATGTTATTGTTAATAAACCTGGTGCAATAGATGCATGCAGTGAAATAATGAGTTATCAGCTGACCTCGATAGGAGGAATTATAGAACCACAAGGGAATACTTATATTTTAAAGGATCTGCCAATAGGGGTAAGTACCGCTACATGGAAGGTAACCGATGAGTGTTTCAATAATAGTACCTGCAGTTTTACAATTACGGTCGTCGAAGACATACCACCAACGGTTAGTTGCCATTTGCATACAGTAGTTGGACTGACGAGTTATGATCAAAACGGCTTAACTATAGTCTCTGCAGAAGTCTTTAATGACGGTAGCTATGACAATTGTGGTGATTTGACTTTCAGAGCAAGAAGAATGGATAGTTGTCTGGAATTTGACTGGACGACAAATGGCGCTTGCATAGATCAGATCCCGGGTGGAAATCCACCTGTTAACAGTAGTGATCTTGGAACCGTGCTAAAGCCGTGTGTACCCTTTGCTTGTTGTGATGTCGGAATAGAAGGGCTAATGGTCGAACTGGAAGTAACGGATGAAGCCGGAAATAAAAATTACTGCATGGTAGAAGTTGAGGTGCAGGATAAACTGGCACCTACATTAATATGTCCAGAGGAGATCTATCTGAGTTGTGAATATCCACTGGTTTTTCAGGTAGGAATTTTTAATGATGCCGATGGCAATCAAGATGGATCGCTTGACGAAGATCCATTGAGTGAACTTTTTGGAAATATGTTTGATGCGGCAAGGTATACGCAAGGTGATCGAAAACCTGTGATCATCAGCGATCCTGATAATCCAAATGTAAGTGATCCACAGGAATGGGGAATCGATGGATGGGCAAAGGACAACTGTTCTCTTGAATTGAGTGTTGAAGTTCGGGTTACTGAAGACTGTAGTGGTTTAAATATTCCGGGCACGCCGCCACAAGGAGTGGTCAAACTTATCGAACGAATCTTTAGCGGCACGGACGGTCAAGCTGTACGCCAATGCACACAGAGAATCTGGGTCGTAAATTATAATCCATATTTCATTCAGGATACTACTTGTATGGATGTAAATCCAAACGATGGTGTGATATGGCCATGCGATGCTATTGTTGACGCATGTCCGGAAGAGTCGGAAGAAATTGGCGCACCAATCATTTTAAATGCTGGTTGCAGTTCAGTTGGCGTTAGCCATAAAGACACACGTTTTGAAGCACCGGATGGAACCTGTATTAAAGTGCTTCGCAAATGGAAAGTCTTGGATTGGTGTCAATACAATGAAGACACCGGAGCAGGGCTTTGGACGTATACGCAAGAAATAAAAGTAGCAGGAACCAGTGGCCTGGACTTCATAGAAGGAGAAATAACTTCAGTTCAATCAGAAGCCGTGAGTAGCGTAAATGTCAATCTGGTTAGTTCGGAGGGGGATATTCAGGAGGTCATTACTGCTCAGGATGGACGGTTTATGTTTACACAGATTCCTGCTGATCAGGGATACATGATTACGCCACACCGCAATGACAACCATCGCAACGGAGTGAGTACACTGGACCTTGTGTACATTCAAAAACATCTCCTGGGACAGGAAGTATTCTCAAGCCCGTATCAATACATAGCCGCCGATGCCAATAATAGTCAAACTGTTAGCGCCTTGGATTTGATAGAAATTAGAAAAGTAATACTTGGTCTTCAGGATGAGTTTAGTCAAAACCAAAGCTGGCGATTTGTTCAGAAAGGCAGTCAGATGGCTGCTGGAAATCCATGGCCATTTAATGAGTACATATCCTTAGCATCACTTCTTCAGAATGGGAATACTGAAAAGGATTTTGTCGGTGTCAAAATTGGTGATGTGAACAATACAGCTCAGGCAAATGCCAACCAGATTCTACCAAGAAATGGAAGCAAAGCAATTCATGTAAAAGCGACAGGTCCGGGCCGGATTAATTCCGGTGATAGGGTGGAAATTGAAGTGACATTTCCGCAAGTGGTTAGTGGTTTTCAATGGACGATGGAAACACCAGGATTGGAATTTGTGCAAGTGAGCAGTAATAGTATTTCGATCAATGATCAAAATGTTGCCCAACATAAAGGGGATGTTATCACCATGAGTTGGCATGGTGACTATGCCTCAAATGGCTTTGCAAGTTCTGAAATGGCTATCACCCTTGTATTTAAAGCAACAGGATCCGGTAAGCTGATCAATATGATCAAGCTGACGGACAAGATTACGCAGTCCGAGGCATATTCGGAAACAGGAGAAGTGCAAAACGTGAAGCTAGCATTTGGAAGTGTAGGCGTGTTTACAGATTATGCTTTATTTCAGAACAAGCCAAACCCATGGAACAATCAAACCTTGATTGGATTCCATCTTCCGGAAGATGCAGACGCTCAGCTTACTGTTTATGATCTCAACGGCAAAGTTGTAAAGACCATAAAGGATAATTACAAGGCAGGGTATAATTCTGTAATATTGACGCAGGAGGATGTTCCTTCCTCTGGGATATATTACTACAGATTGGAAAGCGGAACCTTTGTCGAGAGTAAAAAAATGATATCTGTTCGATGATGTGCAGGAGATAAAAATTGATTAAAAGCCCTGACAAGATTCTTGTCGGGGCTTTTGCTTTTTGGGGTACTTTTCATTAGGTGCCTTATTTTGCATGTATGCCAGGCGTCAATTCTCATTTAATTTAAAAAAAGATTATGCTGGTATCCAGGATAAAACCCTATAAAAATAAATTAAGAGGCTGATATGCAGCTTTTTAAACATGAACAGATAGTTGAAATTTGAATTGGCCTTAGACGGGCGAGTCGAACTATATATACGAAAAACGAAAAATCGTTATTTTCGTGGGGCCTACAAAGATTAGAATGGGACTAATGGATATTTTTCCCCTAATACCCTTATTGCATTTATAAAGAACAGGTATCATTTTTTAAACGTTTGGTTTGAATTTTAATTAATTGGTACCACCAAAGGAACTTTACCTATATGAACCTATACCCGACCCAGATATTATTTAGATTCCTTAGTATTTCCTTAATACTACTGATTAGTATTTCATGGAATATTAATGAATTGAATGCCCAAACTGATTTTGCACCAGGTGAGATTATGTTTACAGGATACAATTCAGATGCCCCGGACGGCTTTTCATTCGTTTTACTGAATGATGTCTTGTCCGGAACAGTCATTTTTATTACAGACCGAGGATGGAGTAATTCCACTGGCTTTCGGGTGGACAATAATGGGGAAGGAACTATTCAACTA
>JBBKWA010000078.1:0-12947 GCA_037968695.1 Saprospiraceae bacterium | reverse complement strand
ATTTGAATCTATTATTATCACATATTAAAAATTTCAATCATATTATTAACTTTACATCATCTTGAGGACTTTCGCATTCGCCTATACACCTTATTACTGGCTGACCGTCACCAGCCTTGCCTCCCTCCTATTTTTAGGTGGATTGCTGTGCAGTAGCTTCTGGTTTTCAGATCGTTGGGAGGACCTATTTAAAGAAAATATTGAATTCCTCGTAGAGTGTGATGCCGGGATAAAACAGGCTGAATTGGACAAGCTGGAAGCACATTTGAGTCAAATTGAGGGAATACGCAATCTCCGGTTTGTCTCTCCGGAGCAGGCTTTGGCCATCATGAAGAAAGAACTTGGCGATCTGGCCTTGCCGGATAGCATGCATAATCCCTTCCAGGCCTCCTTCAGATTCACGCTCGATCCAACGCAGGTGGATACGGCAATAGCCAGATCGATGCAAAATGAGTTAAAGCAAGTAGATGGGGTTAGTGAATTTTACTATCCTGAAGATTTATACAGTACCGTTCGCAGCAGGCTCAGAAGTTTTTCTCTTGTTACAGGGGCTGTTGCCGGTATCCTGGTGTTACTGATTTTGATTATGATTCACCATCAAATAAGGATGTATATCATGCAGCACAGATATCATATCCGTACCATGACACTTGTTGGTGCTACGCGCAACTATATCCGTAAACCATTTATCGGCGAGGTCCTTAAAATGAGTAGCTTTTCTATTCTAGTAGCGGGAATTGCTTACTTGCTGACCTTACTATGGATCGGCAACCTCGTAGGGCAATCCTTATTTGTCAGTAATCTGGATATGGCCATTGTAGGCATGGTCTTTATCATCGCTCTTGGTCTGCTGCTTTCTTTTTCGGCAGCATGGGCCGCTATACAGCGGTATTTGGAATCCACCGATGCCCGGGATTTTATTTAGACTTCAACTTCCTATTTTTCTTTTCCCTGATTCATGATTTCTTCCATGATAGGCATAAGGTCTTCGCCGGCAATCTTCTTTACCAGGATCTTTTTATTCTTATCCAGAATAAATATCTGCGGGGTGGTCTTGATATCATAAATGGTTTTATATCGACTGCGCAAATACTGATCTGCTACATTGACCCATATATCCATCCCGCGTTCTTCAACAGTATCCCAACACGTCGTCAAATCAGCGCCTGTCTTTGTACAAATCGCCAGTAACTCCACACCCCGATTTTTAAACGCGTTGTAAAAATCAACAATGGCTGGCATAGCTTTTTTGCAATGGCCGCAATCCGGAGCCCAAAAAAACAAAACGGTGTAGTCGGCTTGTATATCAGAAATTTTGAACGCTTCTCCTGATTGCCTGTAAAAAGAAAGATCGGGTGCCCCCTGACCAATCAATATCGGCTTTAACGTCGCTGCCTGTTTTACCAATTTTTCCAATTGCTCTTCCTCCATCCATGTAGCAAGCCCTGTCTGATAGTAGTGCTCCACCAGATAGACATAAACAGCATCCATCCCCATTCGCTTGGAACGAGCTGATTCGTTTAGAAAATCAACTAAATAATATTGGAAAGCTTCAGGATTCTTATCCATGCTTTTCAGCAAATAATCCATCCCGACCGCCTGACTATCGGGATATTGATATGTCAATTTCTCAAGAAAGAAATTAATCTTAGGATCCATGAGACCGGATCGCATAGCCCGGGGGTCATTCAGATCGAAATTGTCAAAATAATGCGCCCTGTAATATTCGTACTGCTGCTGTCTTTTCACCGTTGGATCCGTTTCATTGGACTCCGGTATCACAATCTCCTGATTTGCTTTGATCAGCATGGCCGTAAAGGAGTTCGGATACTTTTTAATTACACCATTCTGGATATCTTTTACTTCCTGGTCAATGACCGCAAGCTTCGCCTTATACTCCTCTTGCTTTGAACTGTCCGAAGCCATCAATTTTTTCAGCTCATCTGCCCTGGGCCTTCGCTCTTCAAGTTGACGGAGATATTTATAATAAATATCATTCTCCTCACTCCCCTTGAAGCGGGCAGAGGCAATGATATTGTCCATATCTAATTCGAATGTATAATGTTGCTGGTTTGGCGTCACCAAAACATGCACAAAATTATTGTCCGGTGGAAACACCATTAGATACACCCCAGATGCCAAGGTATCCTTCCCCTTAAATAAAAACTTCCCATTTTCCAGCGTGGCGGTATCTTTCAGGTATTGTGATTTACCAAAATAATACCCAAACTTGATGGTATCGCCTTTAAAATTTTTAACGTCAACCTCAATTCGATAGCCCTCCTTCTGGCTAGACGCTAGAGAGAGAAAACTAAAAGAAAAACAAAACGAAAGAAGACAAACTAATAACCGCATACCAAATGATCTCATAAATTTAAAATCCACTAAACAAAGTAGTCAACACCCAAAGTTAGAAACTCAAACGAAATCTCCCAAGTTAAGACTGTAGATCGAATCACAATGGAACGTTAAAATGGACTAAAAATCTATTTAGTAAGTAAGTTTTATGGGGAAAAGAGCCCTTAAGAACCAATTAGTTTTTTCTTCATGGCGGTGTACTCTTCTTCAGAAATTAAGCCTTCACGCTTCAATTCAGCAAGCTCCTTGATTCGTTCAATGGCTTCTCCTGAAGTCTTGGCCTCTTCAGCATTTTTAACGGTCTCCCGTATCTTTTCATTTTCCTTTTTGATTTGCTCTGCGACTTTCTTTCCTTTTTCAAATTTCTCGTTATACATCTTCTTTAGTCGCTCAGGATCAAAATCAAGAAATGTACCTCCTGTATCAAAATGCTTTTTGAATACTTCGCCCAAGGCATAGGAAGAAGCACCGGACAATACGGCCATCGTCACGCCGCCAATAACGGAACCTATTCCCGGAATAAATTTTATCATCGCTTTCGCCCCCATTCTCGCCAAACCGGATCCGGTCAAACTGGTAATAATCGCTTTCCCCTGGGATTCCTTAAAGTCCTGATCATACAGTTTGCACAACTGTCGAATCATGTCCAGTTGAATGCCGCTAACCGCAAAAAAATCAAGTATCGGTATCGGAATTAAACCGGCGCCCATGGACCAGACGATGTGGTTTTTAATGATGGTATCCGCGTGCTTTTCTCTTTCTTTCTTTTCAGACATAGTATTCGTGGTTTACGTGAGTAGTCATTGTATATCTCAAATTAGTAAAGTTCAAAATAAATTTTGCACTCTATAATTCTCCTATTAGTTGATAACTCGATACTTTTTTTCCGGAAAAAAGTATCCAAAAACCTCGTCGCCCTATCCCGATGTATCGGGACCATTGGGCCTTCGCGTATTTATTTAATATTAGGTTTGCCAAGGGCAGGTCTGTTCTTTGCTCTTTCTCCTTTTCCTTCTTACGGACAGGAAAAGAAGATCATTGGAACTGTCGAACTCCAGCTCCAGCGGGAAGAGCGACATGATTCTGCTTAATTCGATATGCTTCATATAGATCACTCATAAAATGTAAATAATAAAGAATGTTCACTTAATAGTCGATCCCATAAGTAGTAGGAAACATTTGAAAGTTTAATCCAGTAATTCTTAAAATTTAAAATTATAGGTTTTAACTATTTTGCACCATACTGATCCCCAATATGAGGGAAATTAAGCATTCCGAGATAGTAAAATTCGACTATTGGGCTTCCTGAAGCGATCAAAACAATAATTCACTACCATGTTGCCGCTACTCTGCTGCCTTCACTGTGCCCGCCAAACTCAGGCGCATACATACACTGCAATATCGCGAGCCCTTCACTGTAAGCACCTGCTTGAGCCACCGTGACCGCATATTCCACCACATACTTTCCTCGTGGTAAATAGTCAATGAAAAAATGTGTGGCCAGATCCTTTGTACTTTGATAATACCCTAAGCCACTTCCCCAACGAAATCCACTAAGCACATCCACCGGCTCGAAACCGGACGCCCGCAAATCTTTTAAATGCACAAATTCCATCGCTCTGTCTGTTTCAATGATCAAGCGCACGATCAATTTATCCCCTACTTTCAATTTCCTTCCCGACGCTTTTATTGTTCCTTCTCCCCGATCAGTATTATCTACCTTAAGCAACATGCGTGATACTTTCAAAGGATTGTCTTCGACACCGGATTTCACTTTATCCAGCTCTTCCCAATACTGCCAATAGGCGCTACCCCAGGCGATATGATTGTTCGGATTGGATACGTGGATAGTTGACCATTTAGCATCTATTTCATCACCATCCCAGGACTTCTTCACATATCCTGTCCCGGCTTCTCCAGCAGAAGCATTTCCAATAACTTCTTTGTTACCAAGTTTCACCTGCACCGTACCAACTGATTCAAGCCAGCTATCCGGGTGTATCAACAGCGCATAGATCGCAGCGGCTGTAGCTTTTGTTGTCTTCCATTGTGTGGTTTGTTTATTTTTCAATAACCATACGCGCAACTCATCTGTTTCGGCCTGACCGACATTCATCTCCTGAAAAAGTTCAACCATCAGCGACTGCAGTTCTACTGGTGCTTCGTTCCATTGAAAGCCTGCATTCATTTTCCAGTACCTGCCCAGCTCCTCATGAAAAATAGTACGCTCGCGAAGAGAGGCCAAGATTTCAGTAGACACAGTGGATTCCGGCCACATCCTAAAATTGGCTAATGCCATTAATCCCTGATCGTAAAGACCATGTTTTAGCCAATACTTTTCTATTTGTGATTTGAGATAGCTATTGATCTTATCCATTTCACTCCGGTGCTTTATCTCCGGAAAGAATGAACACGCATAAAGGTAATGGACCTGCATGCCGCCAAGATGATGATCTTCCATTTTCGTACTCCCTTTAGCGACCTGTTTTTCTAATTCATTATACCATTCAATCATTCGTGCATCGAGATACGGAATAGCATTCTGCACGATGTCATTTCTACTCCCGGTGGGTACGTCAACACCAAGCTTTTTTAAATGGCCAAACCCTTCTACAATGTATTGTGTGATGTACCAATTATCCCGTCCGCCAGGAAACCATGCAAATCCACCTGATGCCATTTGAACCTGACGCAAACGATCTACTGCTTCTTTACCCTCACTTTCCATTCTATTGTCATCAAATAGAAGCGCGATATCCTTCTTCTGTTGTGTCTCTCCCATAGCATCTCTCACCCATGGTGTTTCTTCGATCATCGCCGACTTAAGCTCTGTGTTTTTGGATAGGTTACTGATGAGCGCATCTGATTCAGCGATACGCCAGGTATCGTACACACGTTTAATTGCCGGATTTTTTCTCGCAATATGCGCTGCTAAAGTATTGGCGTACAATCGGCTAAAAATTTGCTCGGCACATTCATGCGGATATTCCATGAGGTATGGCAGTGCCTGCACCGCATACCAAGCGGGAGATGTTGTCATTTCCACTACAAAAAGGTGATCCTCAGAAGTAGCCGATTTGTTGGCAAGCATGGATTTAAAAACAAACGTACGATCCTCCATAGCCTTCATCGGTAAGGGCAAGGTTTCGGTTACTAATATTCGGTTTGTGACTACAGGAAGGAAGGATTCTTCACCATCCGTGTATTCCCCTGCGGATGCCATTACCTGATACTTCACCGGTCTTGTCCAACCCTTAGGCACATGCAATTGCCAATAGACCGGCGAGGCACCTGAAGCGCCTATCTGAAGTGATTGTTCAATTGTTGACAGGCCCCATTGAGAAGAAACATCTTTGTTTGAAAACGCATCAATTATTTTTAAGCGGGCATTTCCTGACAATTTGTTTTCTGTGAGATTGGCCACTTTAATTTGAAAGGCTATGGTATCGCCCTCCCGGAAAAAACGAGGGGGATTCGGAAATACCATTAGTTGCTTTTGCGTAATAACTTCTGCTTCTGTCAATCCAAAAGCCAAATCTTTAGTATGCCCCAATGCTTGAAATTTCCACTTTGTCAATCCTTCCTTCATTTTAAAATTAAAGGTCAGACTTCCGGCACTATCCGTTTTCACCTGCGGATAAAAGAAGACTGTTTCATCCAGTGCTGTCCGTAGTGCAGGTGATGATGCTGGGGACTCAGGTTTTGATTGTGAATTGGCCACTTCACTATCCTTATTCACAATCGTCACAGCATCCAATTTCATATCAGAGGCTGAAGCTGGCCTGGATTCATAAGCTTCCTCCATCACGCCGTCTCCTTCCATGTGTTTGTAATCTCTACCACCCCGAACCTGCGGATAATAGCCACCGCCGGGATAATAGCCATAGGTATTGATATCCCGGTATTGCCTCATCAGGGCATCCTGATAATGTTGTGGCCAGTGATAACTCAACCTTCGGTAATTTTCCGCTCTTGATGAAGCACTATATACACGCAATTGTGACATCGTACTTGGATAAAGACTCATACGCCATTGATGCGGCACAAAGGCATCCAATGACGCATCATACATACTGAGCACCATTTCCGCTTCGAGCTTTTCCTTCTTATATCCTTCCACCGTGATCGTCCACGTTTCTTCATCTCCCGGCTCTATTTTATCACGCCAGGTTTTTAACTTGACCTGTAAGTCCTTATTAGACCATGGTACATCCACCTGATGACGATCTTCGTAGAATCTATTGTTATAAACTGTTAGATGATGAACATATATACCCCCTCTGTCCTGTTCTGAAATAGCAATCGCATGTTGATTAACGATTGGTAGAGTATACAAACTTGTTTTAGTCTCTTCCAGTCTTCGTTCTACTATCCGAATGGTTTGAGGAGGGATGGTGAGTCCTGTGTTCACTTTAAATAAAACTTCCTGTTTTGGCTCATACGATCGTTCATCAAACTGAACCTGAACTGCTTCATATCCTGGTAGCAACTGATCACTGACATATACCATGGTATACTGTGTGATGATCATCTCCTTTCCTGAATCATCTTTCCATGTCCACACAATTTTATAATATCCTGCCTCTTTGATTAGCCCTGAGAAGTCAACGTTAGCTTTTCCATAGACAGTACTTTTTAGCTTTCCTACTAATCCTTTGACAGACCATTCGGACATTTCTTCTTTATTGGGCAACATATAATTTGCGAATGACATCGAATACGTATTTCCATCAATCGATAGTATATCTGGATTCTCCCATAATCGCTTTCGTTTATTCTTAGTTGGACCGATAAGTGCGGTGACTTCTACGTCTCCTGTTACTTTTACTTTTGCTCCATCAGCATTATTAGAAGTAACTGGAACAGCAGTTAATTCCTTCAAGGCAATTCGATCGTTCAATTCAATGTTAATTTCATAGCCTTGGCGATTGAGTAAAATGGTCTTAGATGCTTCATGGTTTTCGCCAGTAATATCCGTCACTGACAAAGTGATCTCAAACTGATACATCATGTCCTTATCGCCACCTTGTTTTGGTATCGCAGGAAAAGAAACATCAATGCTGCCGTCTATCTTTGAAATTGTTTTCCCGGTTACTAGTACCTGACGTTCGGATTGTCCCGGCCAAAATCTTCTCGAGTAACCAAACCACCAAGGTCGGTACTCCACACGCTCTACACGATAACCGACTGCTGCTCCTGAAACGGCATTGCCGGCATAATTTTTTGCTCGTCCGGTAACAGTCACTTCTTCACCCAAACGAACCACCTGATTTAGGGTATCGAAGGTGACTTCAAATTTTGGACGTTTATACTCTTCAACCTGAAAGTATAATCGATTTGATCCATGACTTGAGGAAATCGACATACGACCGGTGAGTCCTCCTCTCGGCAAATCAAAATGGCCAAAGAAAGTTCCATATGCATTTGACTTAAATGACGCTTTGGTCACTTCTTGCCCATTGGCATCATAGAGGACTACATCCACCGGTTGATTAGCCGCAATGGATGGCATCCTATTCGCATCAAAGTGCAAAGCGAATCCCTTAAAGAAAATCTTCTGACCAGGCCTGTAGATGGCTCTATCCGCAAAGAAGAGTGTCGTCGGTCTGGTATTGGTTGATTTGTATTGTGTATTCGAATAATAGGAATCGTCAATATAAAGTTCGTCCTGACCTTTGGTCAATCGCAAAGAAATATTTTTATTCTTATACGCAGGCACGCTTACCCAGCCTTTGCTGTCGGTGATACCTTCCCCAAGTTTTATCTCTTGCTGCTGACGATTTCCAGCGTTGTATTCATACGAGATAAACTCCACTTTTACATCTTTGACAGGCTGACCGGATTGTCTGTTGACGACCGCTGCAATGTTGCTTTTCTTTGAATCATTGAGGTACCAATAGCCAAGCGATGAAACAGTAAATAGGACAATCCCTGAAGTAGATTTATCACTACTCATTGATTCGCCATCGGAAACGATTAACGCATAGTGGCCATAAGGTTGGCCTGGTACAGAAAGTTCAGTGACATGAGATTGATGATCTCCTCCTGTATCAAAATTTTCTTTCCATTCCTTGATTGCAGGCAATTGTTGCAACTTGCGCAATAGGCGTTCTGAATCATTGATGCTTTGCATCCATCTTCTCGACGATTCAGGAAGCTTGACCAACTTAAGATAGATATCCCCGATGTTTCTATAATCCAATTTTAAAAGGAGGTCTTCATTAGGCAAACTGATCGATTCCATTGTTGCAGAAACCGATTTGTTTTCTATCTCCAGAATAAGCGATTGACACAACTTGCTGCCATAGGCATTTGGAAATTTTTTAATGGCCTGTTTGCAAATTTCTATTGCTTTATTATATGCATAGCGATCCTCCGAATCAGATCCTCGCTGCCACTGCCCGGCACGATTGCTTTGCAATTGCGCTAAATAATAATTGACAAGTGCGGATTCTTCGTTGTCAGCATACTTTATGGCGAGCTGATTTAATGCCTCCTCATACAGTTTATCTTTATGGCCTGCTGCGCTCTGCAGATACACAAACTGAAGCCTTTTTAAATTGGCGTCCACGAGGGCGGCTATATGTGCTGTATCATGTAAACGAATCAGGAGCAGTTTTTGAAACCACTGAATTGCCTGCCATGTTGAAGAGCTTGAGTCCGTTGTCGTAAACGTATGGCCAACAAAAGATTCTATCGGGCCAAAAGCTATTGAATCTGTAAGCACAAAATCATAAGGCGATTTCGTCAGGAATGCTTCAGCGCCTGAAAAATAATCCAAGGTTCTGTGCATAAGAATATCATACAGTGTCGGGCGAAGATCATCCGTCTCATTACCAGCGGTAAGTAGCGGCAAATAATCCTGAATAGGTTCCGCTGGGAGGCCATCCCATGCTACTGAGGAAGCGTAATGTGATTCGATTTTATCAAGAAAATGGCGGATTCCCCAAGCCCGTATATCCGTTCCAGGTTGTCCTCCGAATTCTGTACGTTTCCTCAATTCCCAAAGATGTAATTGCAGGTAATTGGCATACCATTGTGCTGTCAGTGAATGCATCACGGATTTAGCAGGTTCAGGATAGGTCACCAATTCTTGTTCTGCTCGCGCAAGCGCCTTAATTGCAGAATCTTCTTCCAATTGAAGAAGGTATCTGTTTTCGTGGAGTACTGCTTTTATCAGATTGTTGGATTCTCCGCCGTTTAGTGCTACACGTTTAATTTCCCTGACTTGGTCCAGTGCGGAAGAAATCAAGCCCTTACTTTCCAGAGAATCTATTTTTTTCCACATTTCCTTCATGGCAACAGGATCAATGGACGGCCTGGCGATTGGCTGATTGGGTTTCGTTTTGCATGCAAAGGCAAGTAAACATATAATAGCGAAAAGAGAAAAAGGTATATATTTCATAGTGGTTCATCTAAAAATTCAATTGTATGATGGCAGGAAGGCTGAAATTACAGAAAGGCTGACCTAACTTAACGAATAATTAACCTTTCTCTGTTTATTTCTCCGGCTTTCCAAAATCTGGTCTTGGAATATAACGATCTGGTGAGACTTCTTCCGGCATGTCGCGTCCGGCTTCAATGGCTGAGATTAGGGCATCAGCCCAAAAAGGCGCAAGACTAGTCCCTTTTGTTCCCATCCCATTAAAAACATACTCGTTTTTCTTGCCTGGTATTTTCCCAATCAACGGGCGTCTGTCATTGACGGTAGGCCGTATACCGGCGAGGTGATCCAATAGCTCAATCGGTCCGCGATGCACTTTTTTCAGCGAGTGCATCAACGCTTCCTTTCCTTCTTTAGTAGGGTGAGGATGATCCGGCCATGGCATATAATAACTTCCAATCCAAAAAAGACCTTCCGTTTCAAGTGGAACGATAAAAACTTCTTCTTTCACAACTTGCTTTATCGGCCATTCCGTCATTCGAACGATGAGTGCTTCCCCTTTATTGGGTATTACTTTTTCTGTTTGCGATGCATCCACTGCACCTGTCGCGTAGATCACTGTCTGGCTTGAATTGGCATCGGATTGGAATGGTTCATCTACTATTTTGAGATGTCCTTCATTGGCAAGGAAAAGGCGAACTGCATTTACCCATCCTGGCGTATCGAGTCGATAACCACCAGTGAGTATACCATAAGGTTTGTGGAGTGATTCGAGTATGGGATATTGTCTATCCGAAATATACGATTGGTATTCTTCATCATCGAGTCGCTTATGCCATGCCTTCATGGATTCAGCGTGTGATAAGAAGCGAACAATTTCTATTGGTGTAAAATAAACCTGCTTAAGATGTGTTTCTGTCCAGCGATAAAATTCAAGTGCCTTGGGGATAAACTCATCGACGCGCCATGCCTTGACATAACGTCGTCCTGTAATAGGCGCAATGATTCCGGAAGAGGCCATCGATGCTTCGCCTTGCAAAGCATGTCCGACCAATTTAAAAGGAATGTTTTTTCGAAAACAAGTAAGTGCTAACGTACATCCGGCTAATCCATGACCAATGATCAATATCTCTTTATCCATCCAGTTGTTGTAACGCTTCTTTTAGTTTTTTCGGTAAACCATCAACCACTAATTGGTAGGAATGATCAATCAGTTCATGTAGTAAGGATTCCGGTAAACTCATTTCAAAATAAACCGTATTCCAATGCTTTTTATTCATATGCCATCCGGGAATAATCTCTTCAGGATAGGTATCGCGTAGTTCCAATGCTTTTTCCGGATCACATTTCAGATTTACTCTAAAGACAGGTGCGTCTAAACCGGTTAAGGCAAATGCTTTGCCCATGACTTTATACACAAGGGTATCCGGCCCAAAAGGGAGTGTTTCTTCAACTCCTTTGCGGTCCAAACAATTCATTCTAAAGGCTTCAATATTCATACTTACATCAATCCAAAAAGCTTAGCATATTTAAGCATTTCTCCTTGATTAGAAATTTTCAATTTACCGGTCAGCATTGCCATCATCGGATTGAGATCTCCTTTGGCAAGGCTCACAAAATCATCCCCTTTCGCTTTTATCACGCAGTTCGCTTCTCCTTGTAAGCCATCGGTTACGTCAACTTTCTGATCAGCAATTATGATCGTATACTGACCCCCATTATCACCCTCCAGATCAAAATGAAACTTGGTTTCTAATCCTTCAATAGCAGCAGCTGGAACCTTGTCCGGTAGAGCGTAAATAAATTCTCTTGATGTCATTCTTTGTATCGTTTATAAAATCTTTTAATCACTAAAAAACAAAATGACCTTTACAACAGATCAACAAGCTTAAATGTGGAACAGTTCAAAGCTAAAATGTATTTACTGCAATAAAGCGAAAATAGGTGATTACTTTTGAGCTGTGATAAAACGCAATTTACGAATCGTATTTATGGGGACACCTGGTTTTGCTGTGCCCTCATTGCAATTTCTTCTTGAAGCCGGGTATCCAATCGCTGGTGTGATCACTGCACCGGATCGCAAAGGGGGCAGAGGAATGAAACAAACGATTATCTCCCCTGTCAAGCAATTTTCCCTCGACAAGGGTTTAGCGATTTTACAACCAACAAATTTAAAATCACCTTCATTTCTACAGGAATTAGAAGCGTTGAACGCTGATCTACAGGTGGTTGTTGCTTTTCGGATGCTTCCGGAAGCTGTTTGGTCCATGCCAAAATATGGAACCATGAATCTTCATGGTTCATTATTACCAGCCTACAGAGGTGCAGCACCAATTCAATGGGCCATTATTCGGGGAGAGCGTAAAACAGGCGTCACCACATTTATGCTTCAGCATAAGATTGATACAGGGGCTATTCTATTACAACGCGAGATCCCTATTCTTAATGATGATGATACGGGTGCACTACATGATCGCATGATGATGATTGGTGCAGCGTTGGTCGTAGCCTCCGTCGATATGATTACGAGTGATCAGGTCGTCTTACAAAAGCAGGATGAAACAAAGGTGAGCCATGCGCCTAAAATTCATCATCAGGATGGCCATATTCAATGGTATGCAGCTGTTGAAGAGGTTTACAATCTCATTCGCGGAATGTCACCTTATCCCGGTGCCTGGGCTGTACTGGATGGAAAAGAATGCAAAATTTTGATGACAAAAATTCACAGTACAAATCGTACGCGAGCATCAGGTAGTATTTATCTCAAAGATAAATCACTGATAGCGCAGACCGGTACGGGTGAAATTGAAATTTTGGAAATACAAATGGCAGGAAAGCGTCGAATGACCGTTTCAGATTTTATCAACGGCTATCCTATAGAAACGTGGACTTTGTCATAAACTCGAAAGCCTTACGAACGAGGCGTTTAACGAGTTCAACATCCGGTAATATCTCGGGATTTTCAGGCTCTATTTCTTCCACATAGGAACTTGGCGGAACGATGCCATTTCCGGGAAATTCAATTGAATTGATATAGGTAAAGCAGGCCAGACTAAGGCAGAAAAGCGCAATGAAGGCCGACATTTTTAGCGTTTTTCCCTTGATTATTGCCATAGTGTTAATAAAACGTTTACAAAGCTCAAAAAGTTACACGAGCACTGATTCTTTTACCGCTTGAACAAATATATTCCAAAAGTCCAATTAA
>JBBKWA010000077.1:0-12384 GCA_037968695.1 Saprospiraceae bacterium | reverse complement strand
TAAAAAGGCAACTAGAAAAGCTGCTCCTAAGAAAGCTGCTAAAAAAGCAACCAAGAAAAAGGCTGCTAAAAAAGCTGCTAAAAAGGCAACTAGAAAAGCTGCTCCTAAGAAAGCTGCTAAAAAAGCAACCAAGAAAAAGGCTGCTAAAAAGTCAGGCAAAAGAGCATCCAGAAAGAAAGCTGCTCCTAGCATGCCAGCAACAGATACACCACCTAGCGTATAGGTTACCGTATCAACTGGTTCGACTTTTAGTTAAGCGAAACCTACAATTGCCGTTTGACGGCATCGGGAACAAGGAAAAATTTCCACCCGAACGTATTTCAAGAGAAGAATTAAGAGTGTTGATTACCCGTCAACACTCTTTTTTTTATACCAGAAGTTGCCTTGAAGCAAGGTAAGCAGCAGCTTCATCGGGCTTTTGCGTTCCAATCAATGTTCGTTTACCATCTTTTTTCTTGATCTGAATGCCCTGATTGCCGCGAACATTAACAGCCCAACCGCCTTTCCCATATTTTATCCCCCACCCACCATACTCTTTAACCGGAGAATATTCACGAACATAGATCTGATCTATTTCATCCCATGGAATTGTACGAACCTTCCAATGGAATAATTTCATCTTATAATGAATCCCTTCAGCATCCATCCAGGTATTTAACCTCAAACTACCTAACAGTGCCATACTCAACACCACAGCGACTAAGGCAATTGCGATGCTCCACCAGGATTGACCGGTTAAGATCAATGGGACCATAATGATAAAAAGTTGGATACCCATAATCACCCAAAGCCATATCTGATCAAAATTTTGCACCTCTGCAAATTCCTGAACCTCGTCATTTGGAAGCGAGACCCGGTCTATTGGACTGGGCTTAAACACAGCATCATCATATGTATACTGTTTTTGTTCTGAAGATCTTGGATCATTTGTCGCCATAGTACATTAATTGTTATTTCCATAATTTCGGTACCCTAATGTACAAAGATAGATGGCAGGAGAAATGAAACAAGTCAACGAACAATTTCGAAAATTGGAACAGAAACAACTCAAATTGCATTGGCTCATCTCCTCTTTGACAGAAGAAACGTACTTTAAACAACCGAACCCAAAGAGTTGGTCTATAGCTCAGGCAGCAAACCACTTATATATGAGTGAAACCCTATCACTGGCCTACCTCAAAAAAAAACTGGCCTACCCTGATACAATTCCTCCCTTTCATATTAAATCCTGGGGAGCACTAGCTGCACTTAAATTTGCATTTTACAGCCGGTTTAAATTCAAAGCTCCCAGAGCAATTAACATGTGGAAGAATCAACTGTTACTACCTCAAGCAATGCTGGAAGAAAAATGGAAGTCAAACCGATTGGCTCTTTTCGAAATTATCCGTTTGCATCAAAATGCCTTCGGACCTCATTTAGTGTATAAGCATCCCTTTGTCGGCAGGCTAACCATGTACCAAATGCTGATCTTTTTCAATGCCCACAGGAACCATCACCTTAAACAGATCCGTCAAATTAAAAGGCAATTAGACAACTAGTTGGAGCATATGCCAACATCCTTTTGATTAAGCACAAAATCATCAATTCGCTGAGCCTGGTTATTCGTTTTATCAGCTTCTATGTTCACCAAAGTCACAATAATAAACTATGATGGGATAATGGTGAATATTAGTTCAATGGTATATAACAGGATAAAAAACAATTAGGTTAACAGTGCCACAACGCAAAGCATATGCACTTCTTAGGATAGGTACTGGTTTCATCCCATTGATTATACCAATACAGTGATAAGGAGAATATTCTTGCTTTGGACGAATTTCAAAGAAGTTCTACTCAATTTTGTTGAAATTAGTGCTTCTATTAACGTCAAAAACAATCACCACCAAGATGAATTTGAGTATTCGTTTCAAGTTATCCCTGATGATGTTCCTTGAGTTTTTTATCTGGGGAGCCTGGTTTGTTACCATGGGTACCTACCTTGCCACAGTACTTGGGTCTGATGGAGATGAAATATCCGCGGCCTACTCCACGCAATCTTTGGGGGCCATAATCGCGCCATTTATCATTGGGTTAATAGCCGATCGTTATTTTGCCGCTCAACGCATACTGGGGATTTTACACTTAGTGGGTTCTGCTTTAATGTACTACGTCGCACAGTCCGGCCAATTTTCAACATTCTTTCCTTTCCTTCTTCTCTATATGGTATTATATATGCCTACGATCGCACTGGTAAACTCCATTTCCTTCCGGCAAATGAAAGATCCTTCCAGAGAATTTGCACAAATCAGGCTTTGGGGAACCATAGGATGGATTGTTGCCGGATTGCTGATAGGTTATTTCTTTAAATGGGAATCAGAAGGTATGCTCCAAAATACATTCTACATGGCATCAGGTGTTTCAGCTTTCCTCGGATTTTTCAGCTTCCTACTTCCTGACACCCCACCAACTTTGGATGACACATCAAAACCTACTATCAGAGAAATCCTTGGATTAGATGCCTTGCTCCTGCTAAAGGATAAGAACTTTTTTGTCTTTTTCATTTCCTCCATATTAATCTGTATCCCGCTAGCTTTTTATTATCAAAACGCCAATCTGTATCTGAATAACATTGGGATGGAAAATGCTGCTGGTAATATGACCTTTGGGCAGGTCTCTGAAGTTTTCTTTATGCTTCTCCTTCCATTATTCCTTAAACGCTTTGGTTTAAAAGTGACTTTCCTGATTGGAATGGCCGCATGGGTATTGCGCTATCTTCTTTTTGCTTACGGAGATTCTGGTGAAGGTATGTGGATGTTATTTAGTGGTATCTTATTACATGGCATCTGTTATGATTTCTTTTTTGTTTCAGGACAAATTTACACAGACCATAAAGCAGGTGAAAAAATAAAAAGTGCTGCACAAGGCCTAATTACACTGGCTACTTACGGAGTAGGTATGTTCATCGGATTTTGGCTTGCAGGTATTATTTTTGATACTTATACTTCCGGGCCAGGGATACATGATTGGAAAATGATCTGGATTATTCCTGCAGTAATAGCCAGTATCGTCATGGTGCTCTATGCGCTTGTCTTTAAAAATGAAAAGATATAAGGCCTGGACATTTTAAAGGCTTAAATAATAAAAATTAGTATGCGAAATATTGCCATCCTTGGCTCAGGGTTTATTGGGCGATTTTATGCTGACGCTATCCTTAATCAACGAAGTCGTGATAAAATAGTGATGGTTCAATCACGACGGGAAGAGCAATGTCTTTCCTTTGCGGAAAAATATGCTGTTTCCCACTGGACCGTGGACATTGATGAAGCAGTAAGTCACCCAGCTGTAGATACCATTGTGGTCGCTTTACCAAATCACTTGCACGAAGAAGCTATTTTAGCCTGTGTAAAATATAAAAAAGCTGTTTTGTGTACTAAACCCCTTGGCCGGAATGCTGATGAGGCACTCAGAATCTTAATCGCTGTAGAAGAAGCAGGTATTTTTAACGGTTACCTGGAAGACCTTGTGTATACGCCAAAGTTTTTGAAATCTCATGAAATCATTACCTCCGGAAGTTTAGGAAAAATTCTTTGGGCAAAGTCACGTGAAGCACATCCCGGGCCACATAGTGAATGGTTTTGGGATAAAGAACTGGCAGGAGGTGGCGCCATTATCGATTTGGCATGCCATTGTATTGAAGTTTCGCGGTCGTTTATTGGAAAAGATATCAAACCAATTGAAATAATGTGTTGGGCTGATACGCAGGTCAAACCTATTGAAGCCGAGGATCATGCCATTGGATTGGTTAAATATGCCAATGGCGCAATTGGCCAGTTTGAAGTTAGCTGGGCTTTCCGTGGTGGTCTTGACCTCAGAGACGAAGTCATGGGAAGCGAGGGAACAATTTGGAGCAATGGGTTTATGCGCACAGGTCTGGAAGTATTTACCAGTGGTCAAGCAGCAGCATATTCAGCAGAAAAATCTGAATCAAACCAGGGATGGACCTATCCTATAGGGGATGAACTAAATGATCTGGGGTACAACCATATGTTTACGGATATGTTTAATGCCTTGGACAGTGAATCCTCGCCGAAGGAAACGTTTTATGATGGTTATATTATCAACGCTATAATGGACGCGGCCTATCTTTCAGCAAAAAGTAAAAAATGGGAACCGATTCATTTGGCCGTCTGGAGAGGGCAGGATGAAGTGAAGCAGGACAATTTATTAGTCTCCTATGATGAAAATCATTGGTTAATTAAAGAAGAGGTCACGCATTTTGGGACCAAAAAAATAATTCTAAAAGAGAAAGCCAGCGGCCGGATTTTTGAGCGAACGATTTAAGCACCGGCGAAATGAGGCAGAAACAAACAAAATGACATGCAAGATTCTTTTATAATAGATGGGGTTCGTACAGCGATTGGATCATTCAGAGGATCCCTTTCCGCTATTCGAACGGACGACCTGGCGGCACATGCAATTAAGGCGTTAATGGAAAAGCATAAAGATTTAGATCCTGCTTTAATTAATGAAGTCATCATGGGATGTGCGAATCAGGCTGGAGAAGACAATCGAAATATTGCTCGTATGGCCCTGTTGCTTGCAGGGCTTCCATGGTCCGTTCCAGGAGAAACCGTCAATCGACTTTGTGCTTCAGGCATGTCTGCCATAATTCACGCTCATCGCGCAGTGCAGGCTGGTGACGGAGATCTTTTTATATCAGGAGGAGTTGAAAATATGACGCGAGGACCTTGGGTGATTTCAAAATCAAACCAGCCTTTTGGAAGCGATGCCCAAATGTATGATTCCTCTTTTGGCTGGCGATTTATCAATCCTTTGATGAAAGAACTTTACGGAACCCATGCAATGGGAGAAACTGCTGAAAATCTGGTTGCTAAATACTCTATTTCCAGAGAAGATCAGGACCAATACGCACTGCGCTCTCAACAAAAGGCAGCGGCAGCAACTGACATATTAGCGCAAGACATCTCCCCTGTTTCGATTCCTCGCCGGAAGCAGGATCCGCTTATATTTAATACGGATGAGTTTGTCAAGGGAAATTCAACAATTGAAGGCTTATCCAAACTTAGAGCTGCTTTCAAAAAAGATGGAAGCGTTACTGCCGGAAACAGCAGTGGATTAAATGATGGCGCTGCTGCCATCTTAGTCGCCTCAGATTTTGGTGTGCGAAACAATAATCTAAAACCTATAGCCCGAATTGTCTCTTCCGCAGTGGTTGGGGTCGAGCCTGCTATAATGGGAATAGGACCAGTAGGCGCCTCCAAAAGAGCACTTAAAAAAGCGGGGCTGCAACTTGACGATATAGGTGTTATCGAAATCAATGAAGCTTTTGCAGCACAAGTATTGGCCTGCACCAAAGAATTGGGGCTTGATCAAAATGATGAAAGAATCAATGCCTGTGGTGGAGCCATTGCATTAGGACATCCACTTGGGATGAGCGGTGCCAGAATCACCTTGAGTGCTGCACGTTCACTTCATCGTGAAAACAAGCGTTATGCGTTAGCTACCATGTGTGTTGGTGTTGGTCAGGGGTATGCTGTTGTATTGGAAAAGGTTTAATCTACCCACTACAAAAAGGGATAACAAACTAGGTTATTCTATTCGCGTTTCTAGGATATGCCTTTAGCTCTTTAGTTGCATTTAAAATTCGAAGAAATTTTTGAAGGAAATGAAAAAACCGCTATTAACAAGTTTAATCATTTTGCTGATAACATGCCTTACATATGCCCAACACGATGGCGCTGAGGATTCAATGAGAACTGATATCTTTCCTTATGTTGAAAAAATGCCCATGATTCGTTGAGGACAAGACTCACTTTATGCCTTTTTTCAACGATGCGAATATCCTCAAAAAGCCATTGATAAAAATATTGAAGGAAGTTTGGTGATTATGTTTGTAGTTGAAATCGATAGCTCGATTAGTGGGCTTAATATACTTAGAAGCCCAGACACATTACTCAGCAATGCTGTCGTAAATCACTTTAACTTGATGCCACCATGGAGTCCTGGAAAATCCGGTAAAAATGATGTTCCCTGCACGTATTATTTACCAATAAAATTTGTTGCCGCAGAAAAATCGGTTCGCGTTGGTCGTTAAGCGGTATTTTATCAATTATCACTTTTACCGAATAAGCGTAACATCGCCACTCCGTAATTCAGTAGTTCCATCGCTAAATTTTAATTCGGTTACCCAAATAAAAACTCCAGGCATTAGCGGTTCCCCATTTTCATTCCCATCCCATCCGTTCGCCTCTACGTTGGGAAGAAAATCCAAAACCTCTGCAACCAATCCACCCCATCGGTCATAAATTCTGAGAAACGTAATATTTGTTAATGCAGCCTCCGAACTAGAAATAAAGAACCAATCATTTAATCCATCATTATTCGGACTGAATACATTTGGGACAAATACATCAAGACTGATTTCCACTACATGACACGAATCATCCAGAGAAAGTGAAGTCGTAAAAAGCACCATACTATCACATCCAGAACTGTTCATTAAGATTTGTGAAACCGTACCTGTGTCCAAAGGCTCGCAAGAATAATCAATTATCACAATTGTATCAGTAGGCAAAAGCGTGTTGGTTTCAATTATCAAACTATCACATCCTAATATATTTGTCAGCGTTTGAATAAATGTACCTGCCAACATCGCATCACAAGTTTCGCCAACAATTAGTGTTGTGTCAGGAAAAATGTAATCGACTGTTTCAATCACTACACTATCACATCCACTCTGGCCTATATAATAGGATGTAAAAACACCTTCCTGCAACTGATCACATGTTATCGTCTGCAATAATGTTGTATCCGATAGAACATACGTCACTGTTTTAATCGTTGTACTGTCGCATCCAAACTGATTACTGAAAGATGTAATAAACACACCGGTTGCAGCAGTGTCACAAGATGTTGAACTTAAAAATGTAGTATCCAATGGCAGGACAGACAACATCGTTTCAATAATGCTGTCACAACCTGCAGTAGTTGCCAAAGAGTCAAAATAAATCCCTGGGTTGAATTGAAAGCTACCAGCTAAATACAGACTATCGCCTATACATATTTCTGCCGAAAGTTGGGTAAGCGCTGGGTTAAATACATCTATAGTAATACTCGTATCAGGGAAATTTAAACATCCTGGAAAAGCAATATCCTCTACTTCCATAAGGGTAAATGTGGTCCCCACTTCCGGCTTCACTACGAGCATATGATTGTTGAAAATACTGTCAAGCATGTAAAAATCTGATCCATCAGAATAAATAACATTATAAGCCACATTCGCTCCGGTAAGAATAAAATTTATTATTGCACTGTCCCCGTAACACAACGATGATGGCCCTGAAAGAAAACCCTGTGGTGGTGCGATCCATTGAATTGGTGTGCCGAAAGAGACGGACAAGCAAGGGTCATTAAGATCCACGCCAGTGCCTGGTATTGCATTACCCGCTACGGAAGAAACAAAGTATGTTACACCGGTTTGAAGCGGTGTATTCAATACAAAATAATTTGTGTCGCTTACAATTATGATACCATTCGGAAATCCGAGATGTAAAACATAGACTAATGTGTCATCAGGATCCAGCACCACCCCCGTGGGGGGCAAGACAAAAATAGTATCCCCTTCACAAGCAGTGATCAAGGCAATATCCATTGTACCTGCATTCGTTCCACAATTGCATATAAAATCTCCGCTAATTGAGTCCGGATCACAATTGTTCTGATCATCAACGGTAAAATTGTAGGCTTCACCACTTGGTATTGGGAGACTCGTAAAAATTGATGGAGCTCCTATCATTAGCATTCCCTGAACTGACCCATCTACAACGTATGATGCTGGATCACCACCTGACACAGTAAACGTAACAACGTAAGACGTCCCAAGGGAATCACATTGGACATTTATATTTCCGATTTGAGGAGCTTCAGGAAGTATAACAATTGACAGCGAATCGGAAGCAGAACAACCACCATTAAAACTGTAAGTATAGTTTACCTCGTGTGCCCCTGATCCAAGAGACATCGGATCTATTTCGCCATTGATGTTGGCAACTCCTCCCCATACACCACCGGCTGGGGTAGCGGTTAATTGAAGCAAAGGAGCATTCAAGCACAAAGTATCCACTGCATCAATATCAACATTAGGTGTCAATATTATTTCTATGTTTTGCTGCCCTGAATAACATCCGCTCGGATCATTCAGGGTATACGTCACGCTGTGTATTCCTGCCCCTAAGCTCGGAGGAAAAATTTGTCCCATACTATTGGCAACACCACCCCACATGCCACCCATTGGATTGGCTATTAACTGAACAACTGAATCCGTTGAGCAAAAAGGTCCTTGCGGTGTGATATCCGCAATGAGCCCTGGAAGAACTTCAATTATTATTTCTGCTGAATTAGTGCACCCATTGCCATCATTGGCGGTGTAGGTAATTAGGTGTGGGCCATCCCCAGCTATATTAGGATCGAAAATACCATTGATTGTAATCTCTCCGGTCCAATCGCCTCCCAGGGGACTTCCTGTCATTTGAAACGGAGGACTTGTTTCGCAAAGAATGCCTGGTGGATCAATAAGTACTTCCGGAATAGGTAAAACTTCAATGATCACTTGTTCTGTTTTCGAACAACCCAAGCTGTTTGTGGCGGTGTACGTCACACTATGCAATCCTTCACCGACGTAACCCGGATCAAAAAGGCCATCTACTGAAATATCGCCGGTCCAGAATCCTCCAAAGGGACTCGCGGTGAGGTAAAAAGGATCCATATTAAGACAGATAGGCACCGGCAATGGATCAATCTCTATATCTGGCCCAAGGTCTACCACCACAAGTGTTGTGGCTACTCCAGTGCATCCCGCAATATCCGTTACTGTCACGGAATAGACTCCCCCCATTCCAAGTGTTATATTATTAATCACAGGATTTTGAGCTGTCGAAGTAAAGGCTAACGGTCCACTCCATTGAAACGAGGTTCCATTTCCTGACATCAACAGGAGTGTTTCATCCAAACAAATCGGTCCGTTATTTTCTGCAAATACGATTGGAAGAGGATTAACTGTTACTGTGACAGTATCATAACCCAAAAAGCCACAGGCGTATTCAATGATTGTAGTGTAAGTCGTGGTGGTGGTTGGTGAGGCAGTTGGATTACTTATAGTATAAGAAGAAAGCGTTGGATCCGGCATCCAGGTCCAGGCAATACCATTTGGGTCAGCCTGCAAAGGCACACTCTCTTCATCACAAATTGTCTCATCCGGCATTGGCTCCAATTCCGGGGGACCAAAGCATATCCGATGCAAATTGGAGAGGGAACCGGTAGCAGAACTAAAACCATAGTAAACATTCGAATTGCCACCAAAAATGTTTGCCACAATATTCCCGGTATAGGTTATCACATCATCATCAAGTGTGGCTTGTAGTGTTAGTGTGTTAGGATTCCATGAAACTGAAAAACAGTGCTCCATGCAATCCTCTACATTTCCAATATTGATCGGGCCAACAAGATTAGAGGCCAGATTATGATCAATAGATCCCATAGAAATTACGGCCATGTGATCACTAGCCGGGTCACCAAAATTTCCGTTTTGGTAATCGTCATATTCAATGGCTATGGATGGTGTGATGCCTTGGTAGCCAAGACTTCCACCTCCGCCTCCCAGTGCCGTATTAGTTGTCGCAAGAATAAAAACAATTCCATCAGCCCCATTTACATCCTTACAGCCAAAGAAAAAAGTGGCTGTCTCAGTGAATGGCTGATTTAGATCTATTGTGTTTTGAGAAAAAATTGATCCTGCCTGACCACTATTATCCGGTGTAATCTGATAACAGTCATCACTTAAAACCGTGGCGCTACCATTTGTCACGAACGCCTGGCTACTAAGATTAGATAGTCCTAAACTCACACATAATACAATCAAACAATTGTTGCGGAAAAAAGCTTTCACATCAACATTGGTTTAACAAATATTAGCGCTTCTTTAGAACAAAAACAAAAATATAAT
Source organism: Saprospiraceae bacterium (assembly GCA_037968695.1). Taxonomy (GTDB): domain Bacteria; phylum Bacteroidota; class Bacteroidia; order Chitinophagales; family Saprospiraceae; genus Opimibacter. Next base: position 2,384 of record JBBKWA010000077.1, on the reverse strand, counting down.
CTGTACATCTGAAATTCTTTTTGGATAAGAATAATGTACACCCGACGGGGGTTTAGTTCCATTGATCATCGGATGTTAGCGAAATGAAATTAAGAAATCATTTTCGCAACTGCCGATATAAAAAGATTAGAATTAAAGTATTCTGTCCCTAAGCGGAGCTTCAAGGCTTATGTAGAGAAAAAATACCATGTATACCCTTCTGATGAGACCTGTCTTGTACAGGAATTTAGATTATTTTAATCCCCATTATACATCAACTTTAGCGTACTTGGCATTCGCTTCAATAAATGCTCTTCGAGGTGGTACTTCATCCCCCATCAACATGCTAAAATATCGATCCGCTTCCAATCCATCATCAATTTGGACTTGGCGGAAAACCCGGAAATCAGGGTCCATGGTTGTTTCCCAAAGTTGCTCAGCATTCATCTCTCCAAGACCCTTGTAACGTTGAATCTTGACATTTCCTCCTTTATCACCGGCAGTATAGTTATCTGCTGCGACTTGCCGTTCTTCTTCATTCCAGCAGTACTGGAACTGATTTCCTTTTGAAACTCTGTAGAGCGGAGGTGCAGCAATATAGAGGTGACCATTGACGATCAGTGGTCGCATATACCTGAAAAAGAAGGTTAATATTAAGGTCACAATGTGGCTACCATCGATATCGGCGTCGCACATGATAATGATCTTATGATATCTGAGCTTTTCAATATTGAGCACACGCTCGCCATTCTTCTCTTCAATGCTGACACCTAATGCCGTAAACATGTTTTTAATTTCCTCATTGTCATAAATCTTATGCTCCATTGCTTTTTCAACATTGAGAATTTTACCTCGCAGTGGTAGTATAGCTTGAAAATTACGATCACGCCCTTGCTTTGCTGTTCCTCCGGCACTATCTCCCTCAACAAGATAGAGTTCACATTTCTTTGGGTCTCTTGAAGAACAATCTGCCAACTTTCCTGGCAAACCTCCTCCTGTCAATATATTCTTGCGCTGCACAAGTTCTCGAGCTTTGCGAGCAGCATCTCTGGCGCGGGCAGCCATGATCACTTTCTCCGTAATCCTTCTTGCATCCGATGGGTTTTCTTCCAGGTAGGCCGTCAATGCATCGCCAACAGCCTGGGAAACTATCCCAACTACTTCTGAGTTACCGAGCTCACCCTTTGTTTGTCCTTTGAACTGAGGTTCCGGAACTTTAACAGAGACTATTGCCGTCAGACCTTCTCTATAATCTTCGCCGGATAGCTGAACTTTTGCTTTGGTAAAGAGACCACTGTCATCGCCATATTTTTTAAAAATTCTGGTGATCGCTCGCTTAAACCCAGCTTCATGTGTTCCCCCGTCTTTGGTTGAAATATTATTCACAAAAGAAAAGAGGTGCTCCTGATAACCTGTATTATATTGCATGGCTACCTCTACCTCCACATTATCCTGCCTTACTTTTACATAAATTGGATTCTCAATTATTTTAGTTCGGCTTTCATCCAGAAATTGAACAAACTCGCGCAATCCACCTTCAGAGAAAAAAGTTTCTTTTTGGGGATTACCCTCTTCATCAATTTTACGCAGATCAGTCAAATTCAAGAATAACCCACTGTTTAGATAGGATAACTCGCGAAGGCGGTTAGCCAGTGTCTCATATTTAAAATCTAATGTTTCAAAAATTTCGGGATCAGGCCAAAAGGTCAGCATCGTACCTGTTTCTGTAGAATCACCAATAGCATCAACCGATGTAGTAGGCTTGCCTCTTTGATACTCCTGCATCCATATTTTCCCTTCTCTTTTTACCTCAACGCGTACCTTTTGGCTTAGTGCATTTACACAACTAACCCCAACACCGTGAAGTCCCCCTGACACTTTATAGGTGTCTTTGTCAAACTTTCCACCGGCATGCAGAATAGTCATCACGACTTCCAGCGCTGATTTTTGAAGTTTTTTATGTATCCCAACAGGAATACCACGACCGTCATCCACAACGGTAAGTGACCCATCGGTATTCACTGTGATATCTATTGCCGTGCAATGACCCGCCAAATGCTCATCTATCGAGTTGTCAATAACTTCCCAGACCAGGTGATGGAGTCCCTTCACATCAGTGCTTCCAATATACATTCCCGGCCTTTTACGGACGGCTTCTAATCCCTCTAGCGCTTGAATGTTCTCTGCGCCATAATTACCCTTTGGTATGCTCATAATAAAGTATAAAAAATTGAGGTGCAAAAATAACGAAAATAAGCCGCAAATCCTAATCAGTTATAAAGTATATTGAACTGATAATCTGCTATTTATACCATTGATTTTCTGTTATATGAACACAAAATGAGGTTTCTCAAGGACCCTTCAAAATCCACTCCAACAGATACTTGCATGAAGCCATTGAAAAG
>JBBKWA010000076.1:0-33555 GCA_037968695.1 Saprospiraceae bacterium | reverse complement strand
AAGCAATGGCCATCCAACTTATTTGGGTAAGTGAAAGGTTTAGTATGAATTGCTTTAAAGCCCTTACCATCATTGAGGTTAAAGTGGTTAAAACTGAAAATTTAATGCGCTGAGCACTAGCATTAGAAGACTAGCTACTTCCTCTATTCCGGGCAAAGATACTTCCCTGGTCAATATATTGATTCCCCTGGGCGTAAAGGGATAAGCATTAGATCAGAAAACGCCCCTGGCAAAATCAGACTTTTCAAGCAGCTATCAAACAGATGCACTTTAAGTGCATGGCGTGATCAACAATAATCATTAAAATCAATAAATAAAACTGCACAGTGTGTTAATAAATAATCGAAATGACATTACATAAAAAGGCTACCATTCCGGTAGCCTTTCAATTTTCAACCAAAACTAGTAAGGTGAAATAGTCTTTGTGTTATTCTTCGGTTATTATCTAAAACCCATATTGACTGAAACTTATCTTAAGAGTGTAACATCGCCTGACAACTCAAATACTTTTCCGCGTTTATTAATCGCTCCTACACGATATACATATACGCCAGGCATCATCCTTTCACCATTCATTGATCCATCCCACTCAGCAAGTCCCTGATTAGGGAGTACATCCTTCACTGCATACACCAGTTCCCCCCATCTACTATAGATTTCAAAATGGGAGATTTTCGTAATTGATGGATCTGTGATTGGCGCTAAGACATCATTGATACCGTCTCCATTTGGAGAAAAGATATTCGCTACATAAATATTACTATTTAGCAATACTTTGATGCTTAAATCATCCGAATACAAGCAACCATTTTCATCCGTGGCAAAAAGCTGATAATTTTGATTTGTCTCAGGTTGTATCCAGTTGATCAATTGATTCGGAGAAAGCAAGTTGTCCATATCTCCCACCCAATAAAATGTGTCAGGAATAAAACTTAGCGAAGGATTGATATACACACTATCGCCCACTAAAATGGTTTGATCAGGGCCCAGAGAAAGTGATTCAGTACTGGCCGATTGAATTTGAACACTAGCATCTGTTTTACAATTCGATGCATCGAATATTTCAATCTGATAATTTCCTGCACCCAATTGCTCTATTAGATAAGGAAATGCGTTCATTACCTGAGCTGCTCCCCCATTGATAGACACGGTGTAGGGCGCTATACCACCAATTACATCCTGAATGATAATAATCCCATCTTTGTCCCCAGGACAGTTAACATCCTGCCAGCTGATTCCAGCGACCATCTCTACATAATAATCCACGACGACCGTTTCAGACGCTTTGCAACCGAGGGCATCGATCGCCACAAATTGGTAACTACCCGCCTGACTTACTTGATAGGTGCTCTGGTAAAGCGTATCATTTGAAACTATCCAATATACCGTTACGGCACCCTTTGGATCAAGTACGGATGGCGCCAAGACAATAGTTTCACCCGGACATAGATCTACTTGAGATGGTATATTATCAATGGCTAGCGTACAATCACAATCAGGACTCGAGATATTTAAACTTGCACTACAAAGTCCTCCTCCATTTGAAGTAGAAACGACAATTGGCGTGTTAGGTGTTATTCCTTCAATCCTGTATTGATTACCCCCTAGTGGGACAATGGTTCCTAAACTGGTTGTTGGAACCGATCCACCTGTGCTTATCGTCGCTTCCCAACTTTGCAAATCACTAGCACAACCTTTGGTATTCAAAACTAGGGTTGGCGTTGCAACAACTTCAAGATTTACTTCTGCAAAATCGGGGCATCCGGCTACAGGATTGGTTAAGGAAAATCGTATCCTGTAGATTCCAAAATCGGAGTTGGCAGTAACAAATTGATTTGCATTTATTGTAGCAGGTGCTGAGCCAGCCGGTGTATTGACTATACTCCAGGTACCCGGCTCAGTAGTAATTAACAACGAATTCAAATTGAAAGCATCTGATGTACTGCATAGCCGCTGAGCTGGTGTGGATATGGCCACAGAAGGACAAGAACAATTTTGAATTATCAGGTTAACTCCTGTGGTATCATTTTTACATGGAGCGACAGCATTTGTTGTGGTGTAAAAAATCGTATAACTCCCGGCAGTCAGCGTGGATGGATTAATCTGACTTGAACCAAAGATCGGTGCACTTACCGTATCTGGAAAAAACCACACTCCGTTTGTGTTTCCAAAAGAAATCAAAGGATCGAGATCTACCAATACATCAGCAGTATCACAATATGTCTGCGAGCCTGGGTTCAGAATATAATATGCCGATCCATCAATAGTGATGGTGATGGTTTCACTTGCAGGAGGACACAACCCGGCTTGATTCACAGCGGATAAAGTAAAGTTGACAGATCCTGCTGTTATATCCGCTAAGGTGGGCGTATAGAAGGTACTCAATACGCCTGGATTATTGATTGTCCCTGTTCCGGTTGTTTGCCAATTAAAGACTACGTTCGTCCCACCTACTGTTCCGGAGAGATTAATAATATCCGGAGCACAAACGGTAGCACTAACACCTGCATCCGCGAAAGGGGATGCCAGGAGTGTCAATTGAAAATCTGCAGAATCAATACAATCATTTAGAATTACATTCCTTATAAACAGCAATTGATAAGTCCCGGCATCTGATTGAAAGCCAAGGAAGTTATTTCCACTGATGGTTGCTGGGTTTGAACCTGCTGGTGTGCTGACTATCTGCCAGGTACCCATAACTCCTGCACCTACAAACGCGGATAAATCTATATTGCCCTGTTCTGAACAACCCTGAAAGTTTGTGCTTTGCAAAAGTGCAGGACAACTGCAATCAGGAGCAGGAAGCAAAAAGGAGGATGTACATCCTGTCGCTAAATACTCCAGATCAAATTGTATATCTGTATCAAAAGGAATATCCTGAAGATAAAAGGTATCCGTTGCGGGCACCTGTATCAATGTCCCCCCATTACTGGTGAGCACGACATCCGCATCCGATGTAAATGACAATTGAAAAGTCAAAGCGACATCGTCACAAATAATGTCAAATAAGTTAATGTCCGGCAGTGGATTAACAATAGCCGATATCGTATCACGACTGACGCATGCCCCCGGGTTGGATGTAAAAAGATAATACCATGATTGCCCATTCACTGGTTGTATCATGCCGGCTGCCGGCTGGTTAGTGACTAGGTCATACCACTGCCCTGTGCCCATTACGCCATTCTGTACAGAAGGAACAATAGCACTTATATTAAACGATTCTCCTTCGCACAATACCGGATTGGCGGGCTGCCCCAAAATCGCTAAAGGATAAACTACCAGATCGATTTTAGTTCTAAGACTGTAGCAGTTTGTCAATGGATCAAAAGCCTCCACATAGAATGTAGAATTTGCCGCAATCACTGGCTGGTAAGAAAGACTATTTTGCAAAAATGGAACTCCTCCACTTGGTGTCGTGTACCAATTAGCAATCAATCCCGGATCAACCATAACGGATAGCACGGGGATAGCCACACCTTCACAAATAGAATGCAGCGCATTTGGCGTGGTTGGCGGATTGATTAACGGACAGTCACAATTAGGTGCTGTGATATCAAATGTATCTCGACATAATCCACTTGCGTTAAGTAGTTCAATCGTAATATTTGTGTTATTTGGTATACTAACTACTGAATCCTGCCCTAATAGATTATTTATGACAATACCTGCACTCGCATAAATTGAATCAGCGGTGCTTGTAAAAAGTACAGAATACGTTAACTCAAGCAAATCACATGGCTGCGCTTCGAGTGTAAAGTCAGGGTAATCTTCGACAAAGATTTCTATTGGTATTGTATCGTAGCACATTCCGGCTGTGGCCAATAAATAAATCACTATCGAGTCAGGCGGTATAAACACTTTTGGATCCAATATATTGGTAGAATCCGGAGGAAGACTTGAATGGAATGAATACGTGGCCATACTATTTCCTGCGTCAACAATAGGAATAGTCTCGAGTGCAATTATATCTCCTTTACAAATAATAATAGGGGGTATTGAATCAATATCCGGTTGGGGTAAAATGACAAAAGGGATTTGAATTACATTTTGACAATCACCATCGTCAACTAATGCCCACAATTCCAAAATATTCTCCAGATTGACCAAGGAAGGATTAAAAATTTGATCGCCACCCAATTGAGGATTCCCATCAAACCAGGACACGTCTAAAAATCCACTGACAAAATAATCATACTCTGTGAGATCGAACTGAAGCGCTTCGTTACGGCATACCATAATCGAAGTTGTGTCAATGGGCGGGAGCGGGAGGATATAAAATGTGTGCTGATCCGTTATCAAGACGCCCTCACAATCATAATAATCATAGACATGGTTTAGCGTGAAACTGAGTTCGGAGTCAACGAGATATTCAGGTATGGTTAGGGTGCCCGTAGACGAATTGAAAATTGGTGCCGGTACTGTATCAACACAAACTGAAAATTCACCCGATGGATTAACAGGTACACCGGTAAACACCAAATCAGGATATGAAGGCGAAGACATTGTAAAATCCATTGTATACGGTGCGGTCCCGCCTTCAATGGCTATTTCCATTGAGGCAGCTTCTATGATGCAATTTTTGATACAAACGTAATCTGTTCCTGAAATGGTTGTTTCCATATTCGGATCACATGGATCTGAGCAATAACCGGGTACAGGTATGTCAATAATAAAGGAACACCAAGGCCAATTTTGAAATGTTATATGAACATTCATGAATCCTGCTGTGGCCGTACCAGGAGAAAAAAGAAAAGTCTGTGGAACTCCAGCCGTTCCAACATTAGGGGTGATAGAGCCTGAGAAAGGGGCTATAGTGTATGTCGGACTTGCTCCAAGCCCTTGCCCTATCACCGTTAAGTTCAGTTCTATTGCATCATCAAATATATTATATGGCGTTCCATTTTTATTGCAGCCTATCTCCACAATCGATGAATCAATATCTATCCAAAACACACTAACAGAAGCTGTATCAGGCGGACATTGTGGAGGTCCTGGGTGTTGAAACACGTATCTATACACCCCTGGTCCCCAACTGGCCACATACATCATTTCGCCTGAGACTGGGTCTTGCTGTAGTGGAGGAAACCATTCCCCTCCAGTTTCAGGTGTCCCTCCTAGCCAATAATATAAAGCATATACCCCAACATTCGGGCACACCCACAATTCGCCGTGTTCTCCCGGATCATTATAGGGCGCAGTCATCGTTACAGTACTTCCCAAATTAGAATAAACGGTACAACCACCTACTTCTTCAACTGACAATATCCAATAGCTTATCTCAGATGATACAAATACTTGTTCCCCAAAAATCCCATTAACATCAAACAATTCAAATGTATCCGTACCATTTGTATAAGTTACGTTAAACTCACTATCCCATGGCAATGTAAACACCAGGGCATCCTCAAAAGTGGCACAATCATTACATACCCAACAACCCAGCCCTATACTCCCTGTAATGGTATAGGATGCACCAATATAATTGGGGTAAAAAGATTGATTAGCATTAACACAGCTTGTTTCTGCTCCCCAATCAGGCCACCATTTAATTCGTTCTAACCACTCAAAATGAGTAGCAGGTGTCAAAGGGCCTTTGAACTTAACAGCGACAGATGAGCTACCAGGGCCACTTATTTCCTGTGTATAGCATGGTTGAAGCCCTGGGGGAATATTAGAGGCAAAATCTGTGCCATTGGCGGCCCATACATCTGTCGAATTCGATCCCCAAATAAACCTACCATCATACAGCGCTCTGTTTGCTCCTCCACCCTGATTATCCCATGTTCCACCTTGCATGAATATGATCTGATCCCCCATCCTATCCAGGTCAAAAAATCCACCTGGAACGTTAAGATTGGTAAATGTCCATGCATTATCAGGACTTATCATCCTATAGGTCCATGCTCCAGCAATAAATTGGGATTGTAAAGTAATGACCGTTCCCGCCGCAATCGTGCCTCCTGTTCTAGTCATTCCGAGCGTTCCTTCTGAATCTCCAAAATAATCTGGATTAGAATGTTCCCAACCATTATCTGTAATGTCAATCTGCGTTCCGTTCGTAATGTCCTGAAAGCACATAAAGCTAATTTCATCTGAGCCAAATGGAAATCCGCATGGAGCCAAATCAGATATCATAGAAAAGACAATAATATCACCGGGGTAAAGTGTTGTTTGACTTTTTACGCTGAAAGACAAACAAATGAAACCAATAAAAAAATACGTTTGTAAAAATTTAACCATTAAAAGTGTGTCTGATGGAAAAAATCCAATTATCTGAAATTTATTAAAATATAGTGAGCTAACCTAACGCAACGCACCAACAAGTCTTGTTTATCTACTGAAAGAGTAAAATAACAAGCGTATCTCCCCTAAATCAATGACGAGAGATAGAAGCGTACCGGTTGGGTCAAAACCTGTATAATTCACAAAAACTTTTACAAACCACAAATTAGCTTGTTTTTATATGATTATAAATGTTCGATGCTATGTTTTAAGAGACACTTTTAAGATAAAAAATGCTGCCTGCGTCATGCAAACAGAATTCTTAAAGAGCTTCCTTGTGATAGTGCAAGCAGCTAATTGAATATCAATGTCTTATGAAACGAAATATGTATAATATGTTTTCTGAGAAGCTATAAAACTTAAGTTTTATACCGATTTGGATGCCCTGCGGTGGATATCCAAGAGAATTATTAAGTTAGTCATAGCAGCATGCATCAAAAGCACCATACAAAGCGAATTCATAGAGCCTGGAGTTTCTACGACTGGGCTAACTCTGTTTATAATCTGGTGATCACATCAACAATTTTCCCCATTTACTTCATCGCGGTGACCAGTGACAGTCAGGATAACACCCCAGACCTCATTACGGTTTTTGGTTTCGAAGCCATCAACACATCGATACTAAATTACGCCCTGGCCTTTGCCTACTTAGTCGTAGCGCTTTCCTCACCAATATTATCCTCTATTGCTGATTATCGTGGGACAAAGAAGCGATTCATGAAAGCATTCACTTATCTGGGCGGATTGGCTTGTTGTGGCATGTTCTTTTTTGATGCTACCCACATCACATTAGGTATTGTATTGGCTATCCTCGCGGCGATTGGTTACGGTGGAAGCCTCGTTTTTTATAATGCATACTTACCTGAAATTGCAGAAGAAAAATACCATGATCAACTGAGTGCGAAAGGATATGCATACGGTTACGTTGGCAGCGTAATTCTTCAGATGATATGTCTTGCTATCGTTCAAATCTCATTTGAGGATTCAACATTAGGAGTGCGTCTCTCCTTCCTTCTCGTAGGACTATGGTGGATAGGGTTCGCTCAAATTCCGTTTACCATACTCCCTAAAGGAACGCCAATTGGAAAAGATATCAAACACAGTATCTTTTATGTTGGTTTCCACGAATTACAGCAGGTTTACATCAAAATCAAAAAACTACCACTATTAAAAATATTTCTACTGGCCTTCTTTTTTTATAGCATGGGGGTCATGACGGTGATGCTTGCTGCTGCTGAATTTGCCGTTAAGGAAATTAAAATGGAAGTGAATGGTGAATGGGTCAGCCTTGGCCAAACAGAATTAATCACCAGTATTATTCTCATTCAGTTAGTCGCTATCGTGGGAGCTATGCTCATGGCCCGACTCTCCAAAATATTTGGTAATATCAAAGTACTCATGCTGACTGTTTCGATCTGGATCGGCATCTGTATTGCCGCTTACTACACACAGACAGCATCTCAATTTTATGTACTAGCCGCTATAGTTGGTTTGGTTATGGGAGGCATCCAATCGATGAGTCGCTCGACGTATTCCAAAATGATGCCTGAGACAAAAGACACTGCTTCATACTTTAGCTTTTATAATGTTGCAGAAAAACTAGCCATGGCCTTGGGGTTATTCGTCTTTGGCCTGGTCGAACATTTGACTGGCAGTATGCGGAATTCTGTATTTTCACTCGGCGTTTTTTTCCTAATTGGATTGATCTTCCTTGCTATGTGCTTATCAAAATCAAGATCTTACCGCACAGAATAAGGCATTCGATCAATTCTTGTCATTAAAGGAGATTATATTTGCCTTCACTTTCCTAATAACGAATTCCATAAAATTTTAGGTCCATCTATGATTATTCTAAATGCACTTTTGTATTATCTTATTATCATTCCCATATCCTTATTGCCCTTTAGGATTCTCTACTATTTTTCAGACTTCCTTTTCCTTTTTGTGTACAAACTATTCGGGTATCGAACGAAAGTGGTTAGACAAAATTTACAGAATGCCTTGCCGCATAAGTCTCAAACTGAACTCAAAGAAATTGAAATAAAATTTTATCATCATTTGTGTGATGTCATTGTAGAGACGTTTAAGTCCTTTACCATCTCAAGCAATGAAATTCAAAAGCGGATGGTCCTTGAAAATCCAGAGTTAATCAACCGTTTTTATGACGTTGGCAAAAGTGTCCTGATCGCAGGCGGTCATTATAATAATTGGGAGTGGACCGCAACAGGATTGCAACAGCAAATGAAACACAGGGTTTTAGGTATTTACACCCCACTCGCAAATAAATTTTTTAACGACAGAATGCTATCTTCAAGGGGCAGGTTTGGACTGCGTTTGATAAGTTTCAAACTGATCTCTAAATATTATGAAGACCACCAGGAGGAGTGTACGGCTACGATATTTGGTATTGATCAATCACCAAGAAATCCGACCAAGTGCTACTGGACAAAATTCTTAAATCAGGAGACGGGTGTCCAGTATGGGGTTGAAAAATTTGCAAAAGAATTAAACTATCCTGTCGTATTTGGCAGCATTCGGAAAGTTAGGCGCGGATATTATACCTTAACATTTGAAACCGTAAGTGATCAACCGGTTGACGAGCCATATGGTATGATCATAGAAAAAGCAACGCGCCGCCTTGAAGATCAAATCCTGGAAAACCCTCAATACTGGTTATGGACGCATCGACGATGGAAGCACAAACGACCATAATCGTTTAGTCAAAAAGAAGCTTGGCTGAATTGATCCTGACCTTCCCCTTCTTCCTTGGTATAGGATAAACTTTAAACTTATTTATATCTAACTTTTATTATATATAATAAGGTTAACAATCATACTTGCCTGACAATCAATAATTGTAATAAAATCTTACTTTTTCAATGCACTCTTTTAATCTCAGCTGGATATTTCCGGAGCTAATACTAATTAGCAAATTTTGAGATCTAATGATTTACTTCAATTCGAGCCAGTAATTGGCTAATGATCCGAAATCATAGCAATAACAACATTTAATTCATTGATAATGTGTAGCTTATCCTAGTTAGCCCTTATTTTCGCAAAGCATAAAATGCAAATGGAAGGGATTAAAAAAGGCATAATACCCTTTTTGTATGCTCTTGTAATAATATTATTTCTCTGATGCTTTTTCCTGTATCTTTGTTAAGATTTAAATCTTAATAAAAATGACAAATTTCTTATTTCTTAGTCTTCCAGGTGGAATGGAATGGGTAATCATTCTGTTTGTTGTCCTACTGTTATTCGGCGGTAAAAAGATTCCCGAATTAATGCGGGGCCTTGGAAAAGGTATTCGTGAATTCAATAGTGCTAAATCCAGTATTGAGTCCGAGATCAAAGAAGGCATGCGTGAATCCGAACGTAAAGCGGTCGAAGAAAAAAAAGAAGCCTGATCTGTTCGTCAATTCCAGCAATCCTATTAATGTAGATTCATTAGTGGGCCACTAAACCCTTTATCTCTTCGTTAAGAAGTATAGTTAAAACGCCTTCGTTTTTTCTTAACAAGCTAATTACATCCGAATTTATTTCAATACTGATTTATACTTTTCCTGCTAAGGATTCAATTTCAATAATTTAGCATTATGAAAATCAACCAGTTCTTTCTTTTTATTATTTGTTCATTGCTTACCTGCGCCTCATTAAGTGCCCAAAAATTTGGGTTTGTCAACACTTCAGAGCTTATTGAATCTCACCCTCAGGTTGCTGTTTCGAATGCCCAATTAGAGGCCTTTAGTGACAGCTTACTTAATCCCTTTGAAGCAAAAGCAAAGGCGTTTGAGGCGAAATATCAGTTTTTTGTTGAAGAGGTAAATGCCGGCACACTTTCAAAAGTCAGCATAGATAAACGAACGCAAGAACTTCAAAAAGAACAACAGGATCTTCAGGCTGAAGACAAACGGATCCAATTCGCCATCGTTCAAAAAAGAGAGCAACTCCTCACACCTATACTTCAGGCAATTGACGCACTCCTGCAGGCAATCGGCAAAGAAGGTGGTTATACCATGATCTTTGATGCCAGTGTTACCGGAGCTTTGCTTTATGCTGCGGACGCGGACGACCTCACTAAGGCCCTTAAAGAGAAAATAGTCGGCAAATCATAATCAACCTTATCACCAGCTCCTGGGTTATTAAAGCTCATTTCGATCTGTTCCTTTCCAGGTAATCACTTGCAAGGGGCCATTATTATTTCCCACCAAAAATCGTTTTTGTCCTCCACTGCCATTCTTTAACTCAACAATATCCTTAACATCTCCTGTCAGTCGCAAACCACTTCGGGCAAATGACGCAGGATGAAAGGTTCCATCACCTTTACCCTTTAGATAAAGTCCTCTTCCGGCATCAGCGCGTCCTGTTTCAACCTCTGAGACATAAAGATTACCCGCTATCAATAAATCCAGCTTACTATCACCATCAAAGTCTTGTAGTACAATGGCATTAATGGGTGCTATCTGTGCCTCATTTGGTAAAGGCATGATTTGCATTTGCCCTCCACCCATATTCAGCAGGACACAAGAGTGAAAGTTCATGGCTTCATAATGAAGAGCATCATTAAGTTTCTCACCATACACTTCGCCGATGGAGGCTTTTCCATATTCCTCATAGGTATGAAATTTCTCTGCAATTCCTGGGCATTGTTCAGAAGAACATTGCTTGCCGCGAACAGGATACAATACGTCTCCTTCCAAAAAATAACCTAACGCAATATCAAAGGTATTGTTGTTATCAAAATCAGCAGCATAGACATGAAATGGCTTCTCAGGGCTTGCTTTATACTTGTAGTTCGTGCCTAAATTACCTGCGATATAATCCATGTCACCATCATTGTCAATATCTCCAGCGGCTATCCTATTCCACCACCCAACACTATGCTCCAAACCGAAATCAGAAGTTGTATTTTCAAACTTACCAGCAATTTGTGTAAACACTGTAAGCGGCATCCACTCCCCTGTAATCAACAAATCAAATGTGCCATCACCATTAAAATCGGTCCATACGGCATCCGTCACCATCCCTAAGTTTTGTAATCCGGGTGCGATAGTAGCTGTTACGTCTTTAAAAAATCCATTTGTATTTTCTAACAACACACTACTTACAGGTGAGGGATAGTTTCCCGGCATTTGTCGTCCGCCAACAAACAAATCCATATCTCCATCATTATCGAAGTCAAACGGCTTGACACAACTGCTTGATGTGTTAATATCAGGAATGGCATTTTTTACTTTTTGCAGTTTTCCATTACCTACATTGATGTACAATCTATCACCATAAAGACTGCTACCAGGTTTAAACTCATTACTACCACTAGCCACATACAAATCTGGTTTGCCATCATTGTTAGCATCAAAAAAAGCAGAACCCATGTCTTCAGCGGCAATATCGCTGGCAAAGGAAGAGATATCCGCCAGTTCAAAACGGCCATCCTTCAATTGTATATAGATTGATCCGGACTGCCCCTTTGCACCGCCCAAATAAAAATCCTCTAACCCATCTTGATTGATATCGGCTTTACTGATAAAGGGGCCAAACTGAGACATTTTATGGGGCAACAATACCTGCACTTTGTAATCATCAAAGATGATTTCCTTGTGCTCAACAGCAATGCCTATTTCGTTTGTGGTTTCAATAAATAAAGTCGCAATTTCTTCATTATGGCCACTGTTATTTTTTGCGTCCTTATAGTCAACCGAAATAACCTGATTGACGTCAACTTTAGATAACGATTGTTGCTTGCCATCAAGCCATTCAATAACTACCTCATCCACCTTGTCTGCCCGGCCAACGCCAAAATGTAAAATCCCTTCCACAGAAGATTGGTATCCTCGAGTATACGTTAGTTCCTGATATTGTATCCCTTCTTTTGACTTCAGTGTCACTTTTGTTCCTAGCGGGCAAATTGATTTAGGATGTACAAAGCGCACCCTCAAAAAATTATTCCCACCTTCTTCACGATCCATATTCTTATACACGGAAGCCGGGTCATTTGTGTTACTCACAACCAAATCCAGGTCACCATCATTATCCAGGTCTGCATATGCTGCACCACTTGAAAATCCCAGAAAATTCAATCCGGACTCAGGGCCCTTCTCAGTAAACGTTAAGTCACCATTGTTCACAAAAAAGTTGTTTTCAATTTTATTGGTTGGTGCGCGCATGACAAAATCAGAAACAAGACTTTGTTTACTTTCACTTGATTGGTTGCCGTCTTTTATAGAACTGAGATATCTGTTCATGTTGTCTTTGTCCAGATATTCACGCAGATAACCATTGGTCACAAAGAAATCCTTCCATCCATCATTGTCAAAATCGGCGAGTAAGGATGCCCAACTCCAATTCGTCCGATGAATACCGGCCAACTGTCCGATTTCACTAAACTCCCCATCGCCAGCATTAAGATGAAGCATGTTACGCATATACTGATAGTGATAACCAACGTCAACGAATGCCCAAAAACGCTCGATATTCATACTGGCCATTTTTGTTTTCTCATTGAAGTTGTTGGTTGCAAGCATTTCCACCACAGCAAGATCCAGCAGACCATCGTTATTTATATCCGCAGCATCTACACCCATGCTTGAGTGAGACATATGTTTCATTTTACTGTCCGATACTTCAGAAAAAGTACCATCGCCATTGTTTAAGTAATAGCGGTCTGGTTCTGTATGATCCACAGCCACAAAAAGGTCAGTCCAACCATCATTATTTAAGTCTGAGGCAATCACCCCTAATGTCCAGCCGTAACTTAAAAATCCAGCTTCTTTAGTTACGTTTGAAAAACTGCCATCCCCATTGTTGTGGAACATATTACTGGTCCATTCCATCGTTGGGTTATTCCAATCATGGAGATTTTGGCCGAAAGACTTAAATCGATCCAGTGGGTGATTGCCAACAAACAAATCCACGTTGCCATCCTTATCATAATCGAGAAACACAGCGGAGATGCTATACCCTGCATCATCTATCCCGTACTGCGCTGCCTGCTCGCTAAACGTAAGATCCCCATTGTTGACAAAAAGCAAGTTTTTTCTTTTAATGGGATCTTCATGATAAGCTCTGCATATATAGATATCCAGAAAACCATCGTTATTGATATCAACCATGGAAACACCTGTGCTCCATTCTTTGAATAGACTTATTCCTGAAGATGTTGAAATATCTTCAAATTGAAGGTTGCCTTTATTTAAATAAAGTTTGTTTTCCCCCAAATTACTTGTAAAAAAAATATCAGGCAATTCGTCATTATTTATATCGCCTATAGCGACGCCTCCACCATTATATACATTGATGTATTCCAGAGGGCTTTTAAGCACATTGATATCCAACAAATTATTGAAATCTATGCCCGTATATTCAGAAGGCAATGATTCAAATCGCGGTGTTTTTCCTGTGCCCTTTTTTACATTGTTTGAACCATCGACTGAATCAGGCTGCGAGCATCCTAATAATAACAGAAGGCTAAGTAATAGTAAATTGATTAGTTTAAACATGAGGCGTAAAATTGATGGTATGCAAATTGAATAGTAAGAAATTTTAACTAAAGGATTCCCTAATAAATCAAAGTAATCCTCTTAATGGCGAAATCTTCTATTCTGATTTAAAATATAACATTATAAATACCTTAGGCATAATTGTTCTTTGGCATTGCGCATAAAAATACGATTTGCAAAGAATAACTTTTTGAAATAAACGTATAGGTCGTCTTTTTCAACAATAAGCACCCTGTTTTTGAGTCAGTAATGCATTTTATTTAACCAATTCTGCAACCTTTGCCCATTGGACAATGCCGAGGTAATTGATCTTATCAAAGACAAGCACTAAGGGTAATTTATGCTGCTGCATGACCGCATGCACTTGACCCGCTGAGAAATCTGGTGGGATGGCTACCGGAGCAGGAATTATCCAGGCATCAATTGGATTGCTATCATTGTAATTGTCGCCTCCAAGAAGGTGATCGCGCGTTATATATCCGGCAGGTATTCCGGGTCTTGACCAAACCACAAAGCTCAATTCATTTCTGCCTTTTATGGCCTCACGGGCATCCCTCAGGAGCATGCCTGTAAACAGGTCATGATAAATCGGGTGCATAATATCGACAGCTTTTAATTTTGTCAATTTGTTCTGGCGGAGCAAAGCCTGGAATTCTTGTCGCGCTGCAAAAAAGATAAATACGCCAATCAATGTCATGGTTGGGTGGCCCTGTTTGATCCCATAGCCAAACATCAGTAAGGCGATTCCCTGGCCAACATAAGAGGCAATTTGCGTCGCCTTACTTCTGTCCATTTTTAATGAGAGGAGGCTGCGCAACATACGCCCTCCATCCATTGGAAATGCAGGTAAAAGATTAAACACACCCAGGTATCCATTGGCCAACATGATGATTTGGAAATAGGAATTAGCTCCATTATTCATTCCCCAAAACTCTATAGAAAAAATAGGAAGCCAGGTTCCCTGTAGGATATAAAAACCAAGCCATATTAAAGCAACGATGACAAAATTGACAATAGGTCCTGCGATGGCTACCCAAAATTCCTGCCCTCGACCTTCAGGCATTCTTTCCAACCGGGCAATACCCCCTATTGGTGTCATGAGGATATCATGCGTCTGCACCCCAAATTTTCTGGCGGCAAAGGAATGTCCAAATTCGTGAAGAATGACACAGAAAAAAACGCTTAAGACAATCCCTAAAGAAACAAGTACAAACCAAAGATCAAATTGCCCTTTGCCTGTCTCATATACTACCCATAACAAGAGCAATCCAAATGTCCAATGAATTTTGACGGGAATACCAGAAACTGTAGTAAGGTGAAGAGATCCCTTCATAAGACTTAAAAACTATTTGAGTGTTCTGTCTTTTATAATAATTATGCCTCAGTGGAATTGAGCTGCGTCGGCTGATAAAGCTCACCTTTTAATATTGATCGGGAAATAACCAGCCGCTGAATTTCACTGGTACCTTCATATATCTGAGTGATTTTAGCATCTCGCATTAGACGCTCGACATGATATTCTTTGACATAACCGTATCCCCCATGAATCTGCACAGCTTCAATAGTTGTTTTCATCGCTGTTTCAGAAGCAAATAATTTAGCCATAGCTGCTGAAGTCGTATAATCCAACCCCAGGTCTTTCATTTGTGCTGCTCTGTATACCAACAGACGAGCGGCTTCAATGTCTGTCGCCATATCAGCCAGTTTAAAAGCAATGGCCTGGTGATTCATAATTGGTTTTCCAAAAGTCTTACGTTCCTGAGCATATTTTAAAGCCAGGTCATAAGCACCGGCAGCAATCCCCAGCGCTTGCGCAGCAATCCCAATCCGACCACCGTTCAACGTTGTCATTGCAAACGTAAAACCAAATCCATCCGAGCTAATCCGATTTTCTTTAGGAACCTTTACATCGGTATACATAATTGAATGCGTGTCTGAAGCTCTTATACCTAGTTTGTCTTCCTTAGCCCCTATCGAAACACCTGGAAATGCTTTCTCTATGATTAGGGTGTTTATCCCTTTGTGCCTGAGCTCCTTATTGCTATGCGCCATGACAAGATGGATGGAAGCCTTATTCCCATTGGTAATCCAGTTTTTCGTTCCATTGACAAGGTAATGATCACCTTTGTCTTCGGCAGTTGTCCGTTGACTTGTCGCATCACTTCCTGCTTCAGGTTCAGATAAGCAAAAAGCCCCTAACTGCTCTCCTGTCGCTAGCTTAGTGAGGTATTTTAATTTTTGTTCTTCTGATCCAAATTCTTCCAGGCCCCAGCAAACAAGTGAATTATTTACTGACATGATGACGGAGCAGCTGGCATCTACTTTTGAGATTTCCTCCATGGCCAGCACATAACTCATAGTATCCATTCCACCACCACCATAGTCGGGACTGACCATCATTCCTAGGAATCCCATTTCGCCCATCATCTTTACCTGTTCGGTTGGGTAAATCATATCTCTGTCACGATCGATCACGCCCGCGAGCAATTCATTCTGAGCAAAATCTCTGGCAGCTTCTTTTACTGCTTGTTGATCTTCTGTAAGTGTAAAATTCATGGCGCAAAGGTATTGAATAAGGTATTATGAAAAAGGAAATAAGCTTAAAGCGTTAAATTTCTATATAAAAAGAACACAATTTGTGAAATTGTAAAGATGGAATACCTGTTATTTGGCCAACGCTCGCTGTTATATTGCGTATTAACCCTCTTCAATAATGTTCAGAATAGTTCGAAAGGCTACAAACTTTCCTACAAACATCGCTTTATGCCTCTTTTGCAATTCTGGGGCATGGTCTCTTTGATAGATTTCCAGCAATTCCAAACTAGGACATGTATATTGAATGGCAAAGGTAAATCCTTCTAAATCGTCATACCCTTCCAAATGAAGAAAGCGAAAGGATTTGAAGCAGGCTGTTGCCATGACTTCAGGAATATGTATGGTGCTCATCCAATTGACCCAATTGTCTTTTTCCTGAGGTGAAATCTTAACGGTGACGTTATAAACGAGTGGATGCATAGAGGGCAAATATAAGCCTGAAAACCTAATGGCAATGATTAGCGATAACTTCCAGCTTCCAACATAATCGTATGCTGAGCACCATAGGCTTTGGCTATATTCTCATTGATAAAGGTTGTTTCCGTATCCCCATACGCGACAATTCGTTGATTCAGGAGTATCACCTGATCAAAATAGGCTCTCACAGAGGTGAGATCGTGGTGCACCACAAGAAGGGTCTTGCCTTCGTGGGAAAGTTTTCGCAGTACGCGGATAATGTGATCTTCTGTAGTGATATCAACACCGACAAATGGTTCGTCCAACATTAAGATATCGGCTTCCTGGCACAGGGCTCTTGCCAAAAAAACGCGCTGTTGCTGGCCGCCAGAAAGGGCGCCTATTTGTCGATCTGCAAACTCCAGAATCGAGAGTTCTTCCATCGCCTCCATTGCTTTTTGATGATCTGATTCATCCATCCTTTGCCAAAGGGTTTTTCCCGGAAATCTACCCATTAATACGATATCCTTAACGGTCGCAGGAAATGTCCAGTCGACTTCGTCACGTTGAGGGACATAAGCAATTCTTTTTCTTGATTCCTTAATATCCTGCCCAAAAATTTGGACTGAACCGCTGACATTGCTAATGAGTCCCAGAATAGCCTTGAATAGTGTTGATTTTCCTGCACCATTTGGTCCGAGTACACCAATAAGTTTGCCCTCATCGAGCTTTAAATACACATTGCTGAGGACTCTTTTCTTGTCATAAGAAACCGATAAGCCTTCCACATAAATAGGATTGGTCATAGGCTAAAAAGTCTTTTTCGCCACAGATAAAAACCCAATGCACTCAAACAAAAAGCTATCCCCAAAATCATTACTGTCCGTGTAGACTGATCTGCTGCTGCATCATCTGTGATCACAATCGATGATGTCAGGCCATCGACAATAATATCTGTATTGTAACGGATCATATTTAGATAAGTGTTTGCAGGGCTGTCCTTATCTCCGAGTGAATCACTGTAAAGCTTACCGCCAATACTTATCTTATTATCGTGCGCAACCTGCTTAAGCATCTTTGGATTGATCGTGCTTTCAATAAAAACAACCGGAATATTATTCTCCTGAATGACTTTATTTATTCGCATCAAATCGGAGGTCCGGACATCTGCATCCGTAGATGTTCCCAGAAGCGACTCCAACCTGACGCCATATCGCTTTCCATAATAATGAAATGAATCATGACTTGTAATCAATACGCGTTTATTCGGTGCAATGGTATTGATGCGTTTTTTGATATACTGGTCGAGTTCATCAAGCTGGGCAACATACCTGTGATATTGGGCAGTAATTTGATCTCTATGGTCCGGGATGAGTACAATCAGGGCATTTTTGATATTAGCTGCATATGTCTTGCCATTGACCGGCTCCATCCAGGCATGTGGATCGGCAGCATTTTGATGTGCTTCACTGGTGATGGGGTCAATTCCTTCGGTAATGGTAACCACCGAGGCTGAAGTGCCACTATTACTGATCAGGTCAGAAATCCACCCTTCAAATGTCAAGCCATTGATAAGTATCAAATTAGCTTTTCCCAGAATCCTGACATCACGGGGAGTGGGCTCATAGATATGTGGATCTCCTCCGATAGGAACAACACTGATGGATTCGACTAGTGTATCCCCGATGGCAGAAACCATGTCGGCAAATATTGATGCCGTAGAAACGACCAAAGGTTTCTCTTTTTGCTGAATTTGAGCTTCTATCGTAAACCAGGACCCAATTAAAAACAACCCAAGCACAGTGCGAATAACCGAATAGCGTAAAAGCATATCTATTGAAGTTTAATCATAATGTTACCGGCTACTTTTCCCGAGAGATGTAACTCCCGGTCTTCAGTGACCAGACGAATAGAATTATCATAGGCATCATTGGTCAGTACTTTTATCGCTTTCCCGGGAATGAGTCCTTTCTCATTTAAGTGTTTAAGAAATGCTGTTTCATCTTCACGCACCCCTATGACAATCCCTTGCTGCCCTTCAGTCAGTTTACTCAAAGGAATCTGAGCACGAACAGTATACTTTCCTTCTGCGTTTGGAATGGGGTCTCCATGGGGATCAAACTTTGGATGCCCAAGGAAATCATCCAGGCACTCAATAAGTGCATCGGATTGAATATGCTCGAGCTGCTCGGCGATGTCATGTACTTCGTCCCATGTCATGCCCAAAGATTGCACAAGAAATACCTCCCATAAACGGTGTTTGCGCACCAGGGTGGTGGCAATACGCTGGCCTTCGTCGGATAGGGCAGCGCCTTTATAGCGTTGGTAGGCAATGAGTTCTTTGTCGGACAGCTTTTTAAGCATATCCGTTACTGACGCTGCCGAAGTCGAAAGTTGAGCAGCAATTGCATTGGTACTTACTATACCATCCGGAGCTCCTGATAGTTTCAGAATCGCCTTCAGGTAGTTTTCTTCTACATAGGATAGTCCCATGATGCAAAGAAAGGCATTATTTAGATATAATTAAAATTTATTTTAGACAAGCCTAAAAATAATCTCTAAAACCTAGAAAATCAAAGCCAATTGGTCAATTCAATAGGCCTTCTAAAACAATTTCTGTGTTAAAAAGCCTCAAATGTTGACAATATCCCTTTTAGCCTCCTTATTCAAGGGTCTGTTCAAGCCATTTATAAAATTCACGCTGCCAAAGCAAACCATTCTGAGCAGATAGCACCCAATGGTTTTCCTCCGGAAAATACAGCAGTCTTGCATTCAGCCCTTTTAATTTAGCCGCCTGGAAAGCCTGCAGACCCTGCTCTACCGGCACCCGATAATCAAGACCACCCTGCACGATAAAGATTGGGGTATCCCACTTATCCACATAGTTTATTGGGTTGAACTTCTTATAGGATTTCTGAGCAGCCTTATTCTTCTTATCCCAATATGGGCCTCCCCAATCCCAATCCACAAAAAACAATTCTTCTGTAGTACCATACATACTGCGCATGTCATAAATACCATCATGGGAAATAAACGTCTTAAATCGACCTTCATGGATTCCGGCCAACATAAACACAGAATAGCCCCCATAACTCGCTCCTATTGCCCCTAGCCTGGTTTTATCAACATAGGGCTCTTTACTGATAGCATCAATTGCAGATAAATAATCTTTCATAACCTGCCCACCATGATCTTTACTAATCGATTCATTCCATTCGGTTCCATGCCCGGGCATACCCCGTCTATTAGGCGCAACGATGATATATCCTTCTGAAGCCATCAACTGAAAGTTCCAACGGAAAGAATAAAACTGAGTTAAGGCTGATTGAGGCCCACCCTGGCAATACAATAATGTTGGATACTTTTTGTTTGGATCAAAATTAGGTGGATAAATTACCCAAACCAACATATCCTTTTTATCCGTTGTCTTTACCCATCTTCTTTCTGTTTTTACCATGGCAATCGACGCATAGAGTTCATCATTTACATGCGTTAACTGCTTCATATACCCGTCTCCAAGCTTAACTGTAAATAACTCAGTAGCATGATTCATATCTCTTCTGGAAACTACTAGCCCTTCAGTTGACAAGCCAACGACACCATCTATATCAAAATCCCCTGAAGTAATCTGCCGAATAGTCTGCGGTGTTTTATTTATTGGAGAAGGAACGGGAAGTTGAAAGAGTTGCTTTGTTCCATTGACTGCAGCAATCAGATAAATATTTGCCCCATCAGCGGACCAACTGTAGCTCGCTACATGCAGATCATCCCGATGAGCGGTCATATTGATATGTTGTCCACCGGCATAAAGTATTAGATCCTGTTTGTCTGATTCATAGCCATCTCGTCGCATACTGAGATACGCCAACTCTTGTTTTTTACTAAAACTAGGATTGACATCATATCCCATTCTACCTTCTGTAAGATTCTTGGTTTGATTGGTCATCAGATCAAACTGATATATATCTGTGTTTGTACTGATGGCATACGCCAGGCCGTATTTCTTTTTAGTGACATACAATACAGATGTCCCATCAGGTGCCCAGATATAATCTTCATCGCCGCCAAATGGTTTTTGCGGACAATTGTACGGCTCATCCTTCATCAAATCAATTTCTATCCTCGTTCTGCCATTATTTGACCCTGTGATAAAGACATGGTCGAAGGATCCATCCTCCCAGGTATCCCAATGGCGGATCATCAGATCATTGTAAATCAATGCGTTTGATTTTGTCAGCTCCGGATAAAAATCAGTCCCTTTTATCCTAAAGATTTTCACCTCTCTATGCGAAAGATTATGTCTGCCTGTTGGCGAGATATTCTTATCCGCTATTGGGTTTTCAAAGATCTCCTTTGCCTGCTCTCCGGTAGCAGGCGTCAGATACATCTTAGTAACGTTTTGATTGGTTTCCCAATCCGTAGAGGTGACAGAATAAATAATATTTTTTCCATCAGGAGTAACCCCAAGTCCATTCACTTTTCCAAGCTGCCATAATAAATCAGGCGTCATAACCCCCTGAGCATTCATACTACCTAGAAAGAGGGTGGCAAAAAAGTATATATAATATCGTTTCATAAATGATTAGTTGATTGATTGATAAGGGACGAAAATAGCGATAATACGCTGATGGCAGCAGACATCTGTAGGAGAAGTTCCCCTTAATAAGAAAATAGGAGCAATTTAAAAGACATAATGCTTTACAACAAGGATTAATCTTGCAGTTCTATACCTATGTATACTGTCCAAATATTACAGCTTTACAATACTTTTTGAAACGACCTGATGATTGTCAAGCAATACCTGAACCTGATATTGCCCTGCCGGTAACGTATGCATTGCAAATGTCATTTTCGCTTTGCCAGGGTAATTTGCCGCACCATCATACAAAGTCTCAATCGGTTTACCATTGGTATCAAATAAAAATACGGTGACATGCTTTCCCTGAGGGTTATCAATTTCTATCTGGACATAATCATCTGTGGGGTTAGGATAAGCCGTCATTTTAACTGCTTCCCTTGCCACTTCCTCCGTGCCTACGTTCACCTCAGGTCGCGCTATTTTAGCTATCCAGGTTTCATGAACATTTCCCGGTCGACCATATGAATAGGCTGCCCATATACTTCCAGGTTGGTCATAAAATCGTTGTATCCCTGCATAATCTCCCCAGCGCTCTACAGTCCCTGTAAGCATATTCACAGACCGGGTTCCTTCCACAACAGAGGCTACTTCACTATACTCCCCGAGGCCATCGTAATAAATCGCTGATCCTCCAGGATGTCTTATCGGTGAACAATGACTGACCACGATCAATGCGTCCTGCTGGGATGGATCGCTACCGGCCCACGCAATTCCCGGGTAACCTAAATAATCTGTCGGATGGGCAACTACGTTACCTGTCCCGGTCATACTTGGATCATCAACGAACACCGTACCATGATAGAGCGCAGATCTTCCAGAATTAAAGTCCATGGAATTACCGACAAACTGTATCGTTCCATTCAATTCAAACCCATCGAGGATTCGAGCATCATTGGTATCCATTGAGTCTTTTGTCTGGACAGCATATGGTGGAACGCCGTAAGGATTATCTAAAACACGGTGACTCATTTCAAGCGCAGCATCAGGATCATCTTGATGTCCTGTGAGATGCATGAGGAAAACTGTATCGTTGGTAATATCAAAGTTTCGGTTTGACATAAAATAAACTGACTCCGGCAAGGTCTCATCAGCATTTCTTATTGGACATATATTCCGCAACAACCGACCCTGGTAAGTAATATCTTTCCAAACCTTCCTATTTAAAGACTCTCCATTATACCCATCCATCTTATTGATCTGATGTATTTGGGTACCAAAAAATCCCGTCTGCCAGGAACTATCCGCATTCACCGCGTTGTAAGTCAAAAAAATCTCCGCATCTGTTAGCGCAATCATAGGATAATCTGCAAAAGTACCATCATCATTCAGGCAACCATCAATTGCATAAAGATTCCATACGCCTCTTGGGTCATTTGTCTGACTAAAGGCAAAGGCAATTTCACTATTCGAACACTCTGTTCCATTCATGATCACCATGATAAAACGGTCTTGCTCAGTATCATAAATCACGCGAGGGTCAAAAAAACGATTAATGGCACCACCGACAGGAGCAAAAAAATCATCTAACTTATAAGAACCTAGCCAAAAGCCAGTATTATTAGTCACCAACATATGGGTGTTGATGGTGGAGATCACTTCTTCTTTTGGCCCAACCGCAAGATGATTATCCAGTGGGGTCCCGGTGATAATGCTATTACCGGAAAAACTAGCCAAAATTTCAGGTGGTGGAATACTGCTGCGATTTTGAGTCACCACATCTTTTCTAAGTGGTGTGATACGCTGGGCTTCCAACTTTCGCGAATGCAAAAATGCTTTCATAGCGTCCTTTCCAGATGGATGTGGAGCCTCCTGATACTCCAGCACAAAGGCATAGGGGTCATGAAACTGGTTCATGTTAACCTGTGCTTTTAGTGGATCACTATATGACGCTACAGTATACTGCCCCAAAAGGAGTAATTGCGTAAAAGCCAGAACAACAATAGTGCTAAATATTTTTTTTAAATTATTCATGTTCATAAATTTCTCTAAACTATTAATACAATTAAAATGATGACATCCGATAAGATTATTCCTGTCTAGATCTCTTCTTTGCGTTATCACCCTATTGATAGACACATTCTTGAAGGGAAATAAAGGTAGTGAATCCACAGATGAATTGAAGCAGTTTAGAAGACAATTACGAAGCGCACCCTTATTCCAACGCTAGCTTATCATATTTTCTTTCCTGGCATCACTTGCCCACCCTGGTACAACGTCATCATGATCTTGTCCTCTGCATTCTTGCTAAACACAACTTGTGCGTCCACTACTGTGAGATAGAATTCAGTGTCAGATTTTGCATGGAGTTCGAAAGCAGGCTGACCGGTAGCCTGACCAAAGAGCTGATTCTCTTTTCGGGTAATAACAATATTGAAGCCAGGTGCTAATTCATAGGTACCGAGATAC
Organism: Saprospiraceae bacterium; assembly: GCA_037968695.1. GTDB lineage: Bacteria > Bacteroidota > Bacteroidia > Chitinophagales > Saprospiraceae > Opimibacter. The sequence continues at coordinate 9,738 of JBBKWA010000076.1, read as the reverse complement.
GTATCAAGAATAGCGAGGTTGACAACATATTTTTCTGCTTTGTATTCAACACCCAAAGTTGAAAGCACTGTAATCGCATTGGTGTTTCCAGGATTAAGATCAAGTGACTTTTTATAATTCGCTATCGCTTCTTCTTTTTGTTCGTTTTTTAACAGCGCTTCTCCATAACTATCATACACATTAAATGCCTCTGGAAATTCAGCGACATTAATCTCAAAAACAGCCAATGCTGCTTCAATGTTTCCGCTATTCAGGTATTGATAGCCGAGTGTATTTATATTCCCTTCATCAATTTCATATTGACCGCCCTTTGATTTTATTTCCTTGTATTTCTTTTTCAGGCCTTTCACACCTTTAGCCTCAATTACCTCACTGAACGTAAAGGCGATGGGTGGCTTTATCGCCTGCAATATCGTTGTTCTGTCAAGTAAGTATCTTCCGATATCATTAACGCCAATATCCGAATTGGTCATAACGATGACCCCTTTGCCTTCCTCTTTCACGAATCCTGTGTAGGCACGATATCCGCCGGTAGCTCCATTATGGGTATAGATCGTCTCCTTACTTCCCTCGTCCATTATCCATCCAAGCCCAATGCTGTTTCCAGCTTTACTGTGTCTCGGTTGGTGAGAAAGCTCCATAGCGGGATACAATGGACTTTTATTTAGATTCAAATTGGCAGCCAGAAAAAGCAACATATCTGAAACTGAACTCCTAATCGCCCCAGCTCCGTCAAATGTTGGTAAATCCCAATTTTTTACTTCCATGCCCATGGCATAACCTGAAGCAAGGTTGCTTTTCATCTTGCTTGAAAGGGTAATAGCCGTTTCCTTCATTGTCAAGGGATCCGTGATCTTTGATTTTAGCAGCTCCTCATAAGTAAGATTTGTCTCCAAGGCCAGAATATGGCCAAGCAGGCCAACAGCCAAATTAGAGTATTCAAACTCGGAACCTACTTCTCTTGGCAGGTCGTATGAAGACAGAAATTCATACAGCATATCTACTGTATAATCTGCATAGGGGTTTTCAGGATCTGCAGGATCCAGGTTGGAAGGCAATCTGGGCAGAGAAGAGGTGTGATCAGAAAGATGGCCCAAACTAATCACCGGGCCTAATGCACCGTAAGCAGGCACCTTAACCTCAGCGGGAAGGTATGCTGCAATAGGATCATCCACTTTCATCTTCTTGTTGACCACCTGATCCGCCAGTAATATTCCTGTAAACACTTTTGAGATTGACCCAATCTCATAGATGGTATGCTCATTCACTTTGTCGCCCTCTATTTTTTTTGTGCCAAACGTATAAAAACGGGTGCCGAACTTGTCAATCACACCAATGGCAATGCTCGTGTTCATTCCATTCTCAATTCTGTACTCAATAGTCTCCCTTAGCGCATCTGTAATATCCTGATGCTGCGCAACTGAAAGGAAAGGAAGTAAAAGGAGTAAAAAGAGGACGTATGATTTCATAAGCAGTATATTTTGCCTAAAGATAGCAATGCAAAATCGTCACAAACCAGTCAAGTATTCAATCATGAGATTACTCAGGAGATCCACTTTGAACCCAACAGGTCAGCAATTGCACTTTATCGTTGCTGAGTTGTGGCGCTTCTTCCGGCATCATTTTATACCCTCTTTTATGCTGAATACTTCCTAAAAACCTATCATTCTTGCTTTCGCCGGCAGCTAAAGCATATGTGCTTAGGACAATCCCTTTCTCTGCACTGGCCATATCATGACACCCTGATAACGCACATGAATTATCCAGAATTGGTTTAATATCAACCGTATAGGTGGGTTCTATAGCTGAACATTTGGCCATATCCACATCCTCTTTTCCGCAAGAAAGAAGGGTAACAGAAGCGATACAAAGCATAAAAACTACATCTCAATACTGCTTAATGGTGGCTGGTGATTTCATCTAAGCTTATCTTAAGTTAATAGTTAAGTCGTTAACGAAGTACAAACACCTTGTATTTCCCCAGTACTTTTAAAAACATTTTATATCATCATGTCGTTAAAACAGGGCTAATTGTAGAGATTTGGAATATGACTTGATGATAAGCACGTAACTTGTCACCCAAATTTAAATATCCGGGCTGCGACCCAATAAATAATGAAAAAGACTACCATGAGGATTTGGATTATTGCTGCGCTAACAGGCATTTTAGCTTTTGGCGGTTTTGCTTCTTATAATAATAGTACGGCCAACGACGGCGACAAGGAAAAAGTGATTTTGCAAGCTGTCCTGGCGATGATGCAACGATATCACTTTACAAATCCACCAATAGATGATGCGTTTTCACACAGGCTTTATGATACTTATCTAAATCGGCTTGATGGGATGAAGCGTTTCCTCATTCTTGGCGACCTGGATCTTCTGGATGATTATCAGGATAGCCTTGATGATCAGCTCCTGAATAATGATCTCAAGTTCTTTGAATTGTCCTTTGAAATGATCAATCACAGCATCGAAAAGCCACGTCTATGGTATCCGGATATATTAAGTCAGCCCTTTGATTTCACTGCCCCTGACTCTATGGAGACCGATGGAAAGAAAAGATCCTATGCCAAAGATGATGCTCAGCTAAAGGAATTCTGGAAGTCTTATCTGAAGTTTGAAACACTCACCCGACTATCTGATAAAATAAAAGATCAGGAAGCTTTAGCAGAAGAGCCTGAAGGCGGAAAGAAATCCATTGCCGAACTGGAAGCAGAGTCAAGAGAAGAGGTGAAAGAGGTTTTTGATGAATGGTATGGGCGGATGGACAAAGTGCGTCGATCTGACCGCTTTGAAATGTATGTCAATAGTGTCACCAGTACCTATGATCCGCATTCTGACTATTACAATCCGAAAGAAAAGGAAGATTTCAATATTAATATGTCCGGTCGCCTTGAAGGAATCGGTGCCCGCCTGCAAATGGATGGTGATTTCACCAAAGTAGTTGCGGTCATAGTTGGTGGCCCTGCCTGGAAACAAAAAGAACTCGAAGTAGACGATAGAATATTTAAAGTGCAGCAGGAAACAGAAACTGAGCCAGTGGATGTCACCGGATGGCTTGTTGACGAAGTAGTGACTTTGATCAGGGGCCCTAAAGGCACCAAGGTTACACTAACCGTAAAAAAGACAGATGGCTTAGTGCGTGAGATAACTATCCTTCGCGATGAGGTAATTCTCGATGCGGGTTTTGCTAAGTCGGTTATCCTTGACCTGGAAGATGAAGTTGGAAATATAGGGTATATCAAACTCCCTAAGTTTTATGCAGATTTTGAGAATCCAAATGGAAGAAGTTGTGCACAGGACGTAAAGACTGAAGTAAAAAAACTGATGGATGCCAATGTGAAGGGCATCATTCTTGACTTGCGCGACAATAGTGGGGGTTCATTAAGTGATGTTGTTCAAATGTCCGGATTGTTTATTGAAAATGGGCCAATAGTTCAGGTAAAAAGTCGTGAAGCTACACCCTATGTCTTAAGGGATAAGGATGAAAAAGTAATGTATAGTGGTCCGTTGATTATCATGGTGAATACGCAGAGTGCGAGTGCCTCTGAAATTCTTGCAGCGGCTATGCAGGACTATGGACGGGCGGTCATTGTGGGCAGTCAATCAACATTTGGCAAGGGAACTGTTCAACGGTTTTTTGATCTGGATAAATCAGTTACCGGAGCAAGTGAATTTAAGCCCCTGGGTGATATCAAGATTACATTGCAAAAGTTTTATAGGATCAATGGGGGTTCCACACAACTTAAAGGCGTCACTCCTGATATCAACCTGCCGGACACATACCAATTTATTGATTCCGGTGAAAAGGAAATGGACAACCCGATGCCATGGACAGAGATCAAACCTGTCGCCTATCATCAGGATATCGTGGATCTAAAGAATATGGACATTTTAAAGAGTAGAAGCGCAGAGCGTGTAATGGCATCTCCCCTGTTTGAAAAAGTCTTGTCCAATGCGAAGCGCGTGAAAGCTGTCAGAGAACAAAGCATCATCCCATTACAACTGGACGAGTACAGGGCGCTTGATATGGCAAGAGAAGAAGAATCAAAGCAATTTAAAAGTTCGTTTATTAATATCGAAGAACTAAAGTCAGAGAATCTTGCTATTGATTTGGAGGAGATTCAATCAGATTCATCCAAGATCAGTCGCAATGACAATTGGCTGGAAAAAATGGGCAAGGATATTTATATTGAAGAGACTCTCCTGATTATGAAGGACCTGATGACGATTAGCCACAAGAGCTAAGGAGGAGTGAAAAACGAAAATCGGAGCGTAGCGTAGATCCCTGCCTCCCGATTCCCGATCAATCGGGACGGGAGCTGAGGCGGATGCTCAGCGGGAGAGAAGAGTGAAAAGTGAGGGTTAAGTGAAATTAAAACCTTACTTAATTTATCCATCACTAAATCACCCATCACTAAATATCAGATGTCCGGCGTGTTGTGGAACTTCAAAGTAATTAGCTTTTTGCCATTCGGCCTTTCCGCCCTTCTGCCTCAACTGATCATCCTTCCGACATAATCACCTTAAGGCTCATATCCAATGACTTCGCGCTGTGGGTGAGCGCCCCTGAAGAAATAAAATCAACACCGGTTTCAGCGTATGCTCTTACGTTGTGTAGCGTAATCCCTCCGGAAGCTTCTGTTTCAAATAGATCACCCACCATAGCGACAGCTTCTTTGAGAATTGGAATCTCGAAATTGTCCATCATAATGCGATTGACATCACCTCGATCAAGTACGGCTTGTAATTCAACAAGGTTGCGTACTTCTATAGTAATGGAAAGTGCTCTGTCCGTTTTCTTTAGGTAGTCTTGTACTCTGTCAATGGCGATAGGAATTGATCCACAGGCATCGACATGATTGTCTTTGATCATGATCCAATCATAAAGCCCATGCCGATAGTTGTAACACCCCCCTAATCTAACTGCTTCTTTCTCCAAAAACCTTATACCGGGAGTCGTCTTTCGCGTATCAAGAATCTTTACTGGCAATCCCTCCACCTCCTGCGCAAAAAGAGCTGAGATAGTTGAAATGCCACTCATATGCTGCATAATATTTAAGGCCAACCGCTCTGCCATCAAAAGTGCTCTGGAAGGGCAAGTCACATAAAAAGCAATATCTCCGGGTTTAACTGCACTCCCGTCTTCCATCAGTGCCTCAAAATCAGCTGCCGGAGCGACTTCTTTAAAAATCTTACGGGCCACGGCGATGCCGGAAATAACGCCATCTTCCTTAACAAGCAATTTTGCTTTGCTGACTCTCGTCGAGCGAATACACGCTGTAGAAGTATGATCTCCTTCGCCAATATCTTCCGCCAATCCCATGCGAATAAAATCAATCAACATTGTATCAAAACTGCTCATAATTCAATTATTTCGATTAATTATTTCTTCCAGCAAAAACTTATTACTCCGCAAAAATCAGGCGTTAAAATAATAACCCAATAAAAAGAATAAAATTGCTAACGCGTGCATGAGAATCATCTTTGACTTTGAGATACATTGGATTGACATTTGGGTTTTGAATTGCAGTCCATCCATTATTTTTAGTGGCATCCACCAAACCTCGTTGAAAGTAAATCCCTCCAAGAAGCGTGTTGTTCCCGTTGATCGCATATTCTACCCCTGCTCCTAACCCCACAAAGATATTTGGCACGACCACATCCTTGTAAATATTCTCCTGCGTATACAGGAAGTCTTCAGACTCAATATCACCGCGCCCCTTAAGTAAAAACGAAAATGTAAAGACCGGCGCCTCCAAAAAGTAAGTGATATTACCTGAAGAAGCAGTACGAAACTTTAAACCCACGGGAAACTCAAGATATTTTAACTTATAACGAATTTTCACCCCATCAGGCAAAGGCTTATCCCCTGATTGCAACAGCGGGTCACTTAATTCTGCCTCTGGTAAATAATTGCCCCCCACCTCATACAGTAACTCTCCTCCTTCCTTAAAGGCCATATTGACACCGGTGGTAACTGAAAGTTTTTCTCTGAGCTGAATATCACTAATGACGCCAAGCTTCCAGCCAACATTACCGCCGCTATTGACAATGATATTACTGCTGCTGCGAATACTGGAAAAAACAGGGCTGGCCTGAAATCCGATTCTAAAGGATTTCTCCTGTCCCCACACTGATGGCATAGTGCATGCTATCATCAGCAGTAGACACCATATCTTTGCAAAATTTCGTTTCATACTTTTCAAAGGCGCTCCATGCGTATTAAAACAGGTTCAAATCCAACCATGATACTTAAACAACTCCATATAAAAATAGGTGTTTGCACCCTGATCACCCTTGTTTTTTTCTTTTCAGGCTGCAAACCAGAAGAAGCTACAAATATACCCGATGTCTCTGATATCGAGGTGGAACTTGATATCACGCGCTTTGAGCAGCTTTTATTTGCAGATACGATGATCAGCGCTGTAGCCATTGAAAAACTGAAAGCAGATTATCCCCGATTTTCGGACATCTACTTTAATTATGTCTTTCCCGGAGCTGAAGATATCATTATGGAAGACGAAGAAATGCAAATAAAAAAAATGCAGGCAACGATTCGGCACCCGCGGACACAATGGCTTTATGATACGGTTCAGCAAATTTATCCGGACCTCCAGCAGGTAGAAGAAGGGCTCACCTCTGCTTTCCGGTATGCTAAGTATTATTTTCCTGAAAAAGAAACGCCCAAAATATACACGACCATTTCAGATTTTGGCTATTTCCCCTTTGTCTATGCTGAAGACAGCATAAGCGATGGTATAGGCATCAGTCTTGAGATGTTTTTGGGCGATACTTTTCCTTATATGGCCTATACGGGGATGAACAATGCTTTCTCAAACTACCTTACGCGGTCCTACAACAAAGACCACATCGTACGGCGAACCCTTGAGGTTTGGGTGGATGACATGGCCAGTGCACCGGCTGGAAATCGATTGCTTGATCTCATGATCCAAAACGGCAAGAAGCTTTTTATTCTTGAATCACTCATGCCTACGACACCGGATACGGTGATTATGGATTATTCATCGACTGCTATGGATTGGGTCAAGGCCAACGAAAAGCAAGTCTGGTATCATTTTACCACAAATGATATGCTCTATGAAACGTCCATGAGGAAATTGCAAAAACACCTTGGTCCTAGCCCCGGCTCTCCAGGTATGCCACCTGAGGCACCAGGGAATACAGCTTCCTGGCTGGGGTGGCAAATTGTCCGCGCCTACATGCAAAATCACCCCGGCACCTCGCTGACGCAACTCCTGGCTATAGGTGATGCCCAATTAATCCTGGATCAGTCAGGGTATCGGCCGCCGAGGTAAGGAGCGTTGAGCATAGAGCTTAGGGGTTAGGGTTCCCCCCCGATTGATCGGGGCGGAAGGCTTAGGGCAAAACAAGTGAAAAACGAAAAAAGAAAAACGAAAAAAGAAAATCGGAGTGGAGCGTAGATCCCGCCCTTCCGATAGATCGGAAGGGCTCAGTGGGAGTGAAATTCATTAAATCACTAACTCACCTCTCACCTCCTCAACCTCTCACCCCGCACCCCTCCTTTTAGAAAAAAGTTGCAGGAGCAAACTCCATGCAACGGCAAGGCGATAATCAGGAAATACATGTTTTCTCCCTTCACCGTTGACCGTTAGCCCTTAGTTTTCCACCTCTCACCTCTCACAGATCTGCCAGCCTCTTTAATATTAGAGGTATTTGATGTAAAATGGCTTGATTATTGCCTTTTTACTGGGGTTTTATGGTTGTCAATCCTCCATGAAAGGATGAATTATTTATTTATTCATGGAATGATTGATCCAATTATATGATTATTGTATTAAACAGATATTAAGATGTCAAGAGCTATTCCATTAGTTGATCTAAAAAAATTTATTGCCGGTTCGGATGCCGAAAAAAAGGCATTCATTGACGAATTAGGCCATGCATTTCACGATTTTGGATTCGTGGGTGTGATCAATCACGGTATTGACAAAACAATTGTCAGCAGATATTATGCAGAATCAAAGGCTTACTTTTCTCTTCCTACTGAAATAAAAAGCAAGTATGAGATACAAGGACTTGCTGGTCAGCGCGGGTATACCTCTTTTGGCAAAGAGCATGCGAAACAAAGTAATGTTGGTGATCTAAAAGAGTTTTTTCAGCTGGGACAGGAAGTAGCCGATGATCATCCACAAAAAGAGGAGTATCCCAACAATATCCATGTAGCAGAAGTGCCTGCTTTTACCAATACAGGGCTTGAATTATTTAAAGCTTTTGAATCATCAGGAGCACAGCTGTTGCGCGCGATAGCTATCTATCTCAATTTGGACCCGGAATTTTTTGATGAAAAAATCAATAAAGGGAATAGTATTCTCAGAGCCATTCACTATCCACCGATTACGCAAGAACCAAAATCGGCTATCCGGGCGGAGCAGCACGAAGACATCAATTTGATTACATTACTTGTAGGCGCTTCTGCCGGTGGGCTTCAAATCCTTGATGCTAAAAATCAATGGTTGGATATCGTCCCCGGAGAAGATGAAATCGTCGTCAATGTTGGCGATATGCTACAGCGATTGACAAATAATTATCTCATTTCTACGACGCACCGGGTGGTCAATCCACCTCGAGAAGAGTGGCATCGGCCAAGGCTTTCGATTCCATTTTTCCTGCATCCCAAAAGCGAAATGGATTTAACTTGTCTGCCTGATACAGTCACAGCGGAACGTCCTTTGGCATATGAACCAATTTCAGCCGGTGAGTATTTAAACGAACGTTTAAGGGAAATTGGGTTGAAAAAGTAGGGTGCTTTAAATGTCAAAGCCCCTCCCAATCCTTCTTTTTCTTCTCAGAAGCGTATTTCTTCCGGGTGATGATTTTTTCTTTTTGGCGATCGATGATCAATTTGGCGATACCTCTTGCGGCGGGAATATGAGTTGATCGCAAAGCGTGTTGAATCTTATATTCCTCTACATCGAGCCGATACAATGAACTCAATAACAAATCGAGATCCCCCTGCATCATTTCTTCGACTCGTTTTGTAAATAACTCCAGGAGCGCAGGCTCATCTAAAATCGATTCGCTTTCAGGTAAAAAGTTATCGAATAATCCGGGGGATAGATCCTCACTCATTTCTATTGCTTAAGCGGTTTTGTTTTGGGCAACATGGACATCGATCATGGAAAGTATGTCTTCGAGGTAGGTGCGTTCGTTGGAAAGTCTCGGAATCTTTGCCTGGCTGCCTGTCTTTCCCTTTTTATGAAGCCACTTTCTAAAGGTGCCTTTCGGAAGGACGGTGAGTTTAAGCGGATTGAGTGCCATGCTCAAAAAACGTTTGGCTTCGTAATCACTATTCAGCTGTTGTAAATGATAGTCGAGTCTTTCACTGAATACCTGGAGGTTTTTTGGTGCCACATCAAATTCGACCAACCAGTGATGCCCACCGCGAGCATTCAGCGTCATGTGAATAGGGGCTACAGTGTAATCGGAGACCGTGGCGCAGAGTTCATTTGTCGTTAAGGCAATAGCCCGATCGGTATTGTCAACCATGACTTCCTCACCAAACGTGTTGATGTATTGTTGTGTCCTACCGGTGATGCATATCCTGTACGGATCGGTTGAAGTAAACATCACGGTATCACCAATCTTGTATCGCCACAGACCACCATTGGTGGTGATGACCATAGCGTATGGTTTGCCGATTTCTACTGCTCTAAGTGAAACTGTTTCGGGTACCGGGTTATGCCATTGTCCTTC
>JBBKWA010000075.1:0-41888 GCA_037968695.1 Saprospiraceae bacterium | reverse complement strand
TCGTGCCGCTGGTAAAAGCTATGCAAGAACAACAACTAACCATTAATAAACAACAACAAGAAATTGAGGAACTGAAAATATTGGTCATTCAATTGCTGAACAGGGAATAGCATAGATCTTAAAATATGCGTCTGCTCGATTATTTCTTAAGGGCAGGAGACGAATATGCAGGAGTATTTGTTGGGGATGGGCTGATTTTCATCTTGAAATTATTCACCGGGACAATCTATAATTTCTGAGCATGCTGAGTTAAAACAAAAAACGATCATCAAAACTAGTTACTGGGACTATTTACCTATATTCCTTTTAAACATATCAGGTGGCAGAAGTCCTATTGGGTCTTCCTGGTAAATTTCGGAATTCAGGTTGTGGTTTGCCAAAAATCCGCGCAAGCACATATCCTTGGACCTTCATAGTGAATTTTAGTTTCTCCCAACCGGAAATAGCATTCACTGCTATTTCCACAGGTTCAAAATTCTTTACCTTTCCATGTATCGTGCCAATAACATCATATTGCTCCGTGTGGCTTTCAAATCCTCTGCTATCAAAAGATTGACATCTGTTCAGATAAGCATTGGTTACAAAAATATATTCATCGGAAGGGATTGAATTTTTGAGCAGTCGGTGCGCTGTAATAATATCTTCCCCAGAAATTTTTTGAATTTCATGAACTTTTGTAAAGGCCGCCTGGCCGCTGTGCAAAATAGCCTTGACCTTTAATTCTTTAACCTTGATGCATGCTTCACACACACAAAGGCCACACTCCCTTAGAAGATAAGCCTCCCGTTTACGAAAAGCCTGAAAGTACTTATCAACCTGTAACAATAAACTGTCTGCTAAACCGGGTGAACCATCATCCAGAGCATATAAACTTATCGCATCACCTAAAATTTCATGGACAACCACTGGCGCCTCCACCTCATCCAGCATGCACTCCATAAGTTCGCCAATTATCTTCTCTGCATGCAAAAGGGATATCTTGTGCATCCGAATGAAGTTCGTGTAGCCGCTAATGTCCACGATGATAATAAGAAGTTGCTTAATCCCCATCAGAAAAATAATTGAAACATTCAAAATACAACATTTTAATGGATCGGGTTTGATTACCTATTGACTACCAATAGCTGCTCAATTCATAATGTCAAAGCACCTATAGTAGTCTTATTTTTATCGGAAAGGATATTTTACATTACTAAAGGCACTTCCCCTGTCTTCGCAGAGAAGAGCAAAGTGCAATCCAGACTTTGATCAGGAGGTAAAGACAGAGGCGTATGTATTGAGCGTAGAGCGTCAGTTCTTAAAGTTTTTCACAAGCACCTCTATTACTTTCTGTGCCTCTCCTGACCTGAACCGAAAACAAAAAAAATCGACCAATACTTTCCTCCTCAGGTGCATTGGTCGATAGACCTGATGGATCACAACCCCATCTCATGTATATTCTTGTCCTAGTCCATAGGAATCTTTGCTCCGTATTTTGACAACCACTGATCGAAGTTCTGTAACTGCGGATTCAACTCCCGGGCATAATCGAGGTTGCGTCTTGTGTTAAAGTCCTCATTGAAGTCTCGGTAGAACTGAAACATATTCCCCAAATCATCAGCCCCGGGGAAACCAAAGTTTCTATAGGCCTCCGGAGTGACATTGGTATACACCACATCCTTGCCAAGTGCCTTTGAAAATTTATTGGCCATTTCATCACCAGATACTTTATCCCCGGCAACAGATATCGTTTTACCAATGACATCAGATCCTTTTTTAAACAGTCCATAGGCACACTTGCCGATATCTTCTGCCGCCATGCCCGCAAGCTTTTTGTCATCCATCGGAAAGTAGATATGGTATTTCCCGTCTTCTCCTTTTTTAGGCCCCATCCCAAAGTAGAGGAAGTTGTCCCAGTAAAAAGAGGTGCGAAAGTTGGTCGTCGGAACACCCTTTTCTTTAAAAAATTTATCTGATGCCCCCTTACCATCAAAGTGAGGCACCTTATACTTGCCCTGCAACGTAGGCATGCTGTCATTGTCCAACGGTACCCATTCTCTTGTGTCTTCCAATGTGGACCACACGACATGCTTTACATCTTCTGCTTTAGCCGCATCTGCAAAATCAGATACTTGTTGCATTTCCTTTTCTGCGGAGAAATGCTCCCAGAAATTAGTTACCAGATAAGCTCCATAAGATCCCTTCAGTGCCTGCTTTACTGAATCTACATTGTCCAGATCCGCTGCTACCACCTCCGCTCCCTGAGCTGCCAGGGCTTTCGCCTTATCAGAACTGGTGTCTCTGGTGACAGCCCTTACAGCATATTCACTGTCTTTGTCAGCCAATATTGCTCCAACGAGCCCTCCTCCCTGTGCACCTGTTGCACCGAATACTGTAATGATTTTCTTTTCGATCATATGGTCTTTTATATTAAAGTTGCGTTTGATGATGAAGGATAGTCTTTCTCAAACATGAGATTCAGAAAATTGTTGAAACTCAACAGCGTTTTTCTTTAACTTAGTTTGTATAAATTCATAGCCCAATGCAAACCATCATTAAAACGAGTTATTGGGGCCTGGTGTTCAATATGCTGGGATCCCTTTTTTTCATAACCTTATATCTATGGCTTATTCTTGCAACAGATCATTCCAATAACTTTCAACTAATCGTAAAGATTCTTGCCTTTCCCTTAATTTTACTCTTAGTATACTCCATCATCGTCAGCACAAACCAACTTATTAAAAAAGCACCTGCTTTGATTATCGATGAAGAAGGTTTCACAAATAATTTTGCTGGTTTCGATTCTTATCATCTTCACTGGCATGAAATAGATTCGCTTATTTTAACAACCTACTGGTTTAGAAAATATATTATCATCAAGTCGGAAGCTGGTGATGCCATGGTTAAGAAACTACCCGTGAAAAGTCGAATATTATTTTACGTGAACAAATGGTATTATCATACTTATATCGTCGTACCCTTAGATGAAATTGACTTTCACGAAGTTGGAAAAGCAAAAGTTCTTTTTGCCATGATCAAAAGAAACTGGGAAGCTTCCAGGGGAAATCGTTAAGCACCCGTTAAGGTTTTACATGATGCTGTAACCAGGACATCACCCTTTTGGGTGAGGGGTACTGTTTCATTCTACCCTATTTTTATCCAAAATCATTTACTATGTATTCAGCGTTTAATCCGGCAACTATTCGCCTATTACTTTTAGCCTTTGGATTAAGTTTGGCCATTAACAATTATGCGCAATCCGTGGGCATCAATACGGATGGTTCATCACCCGACCCTAGCGCCATTCTTGATATAAAAAGCAATGTTAAAGGTTTACTCATTCCACGAATGGACTCCACTGCTCGAGCGAATATCTCTTCTCCCGAAGTGGGACTATTAGTTTTTGATACTACAACCAATAGCTTTTGGTATTATCAATCTTCCGGATGGACTTCGTTCTCGGACAGTGATTGGTTCAAAGAGAACACTACAGATATTCCTTATAGTAACACTGATGATATTTATCATATGGGTCTGGTCGGTATTGGAAAAAACAACCCAGTATGCAATCTTGATGTCGAGGGAAACAGTATTTACGTTCTTCGATTAGTCAATACCGTCAGTTCGGCTGCTAATGCCTACGGCGCATTTATTAATTTGAATAGCGGCGGAACCGGGGAAAGGCGTGGAACCTATAACCTGTTGGGAGGTGACGGCGCAGGAACCCAATATGGCCTGTTTAATCAAATGTCAAACTCAGGGCATGGAGCGCATTATGGTACTTACAGTACGCTATTCGGCATTGGAACAGGGGATCGCTATGGTGCTTACAATAACGTGTTCGGTATAGGTATAGGGGATCATTACGGGGCTTACAGCAATATGATGGGTGGAGGATCCGGAGATCATTATGGATATTTTTCCGAATTAGGTTCCAATGGAGATGGCAAGCAATATGGGGGGTATAACATAATTACAAATACCGGTGATGGCCAGCATATCGGAACTTACAATTCAGTTGGTGGTTATGGAACCGGATATCATTATGGCACTTTTAACAGACTCATTAGTGCTGAATCCGGTGACAACTTCGGTGCTTATCATGAGCTCTCCGGATATGGCACAGGTGATCACTATGGCGTTTATAACAATGTGTTGAATGGTGGAAATGGCCAACATTATGGTATTTACAGCAAACTCAGTGGCGTTGAAAACGGCAAACATTACGGCGCTTATCATGAGCTCTCCGGAATTGGGACGGGTGATCAATACGGTCATTATAATAACATATCTAATGCCGGAAATGGCCAACACTTTGGGATTTACAGCAAATTCAATGGTATAGGAGAAGGCGATCATACAGCTGTCTACAATGAGATGATTGCAACAGGGGATGGAGACAACTATGGAAGCCAAACGTATTTGTCGGGAGGGGGAGATGGCAAACAATATGGCCTGTATAACCAAATAACAAATTCTGGTTTTCAATTGCATTACGGAATTAAAAATGAGCTATTGGGGACTAACAATGGACAACATTATGGTGTCCATAATGATGTCCATGGCACGGGGAATAATTACGGTGTTTACAACAAGGTAAATGGCAACAATTCGTTATCCCAATTTGGCACCTATAACGAGATGATCGGGATAGAAACTGGGGGCATAACGGGAACCTATAATAAAGTAGAAGGGATTTCTACAATTGTACACCGTGGTACACAAAATATGATAGTTAATGCGGGGGATGGGAATGGCTATGGTACGTATAATATATTCGAAGGAGCGGGAAATGGGGATTGGTATGGCACATACAACTTTCTTCCCAATACAGGGAGCGGGGAGCACATCGCTGGATATTTCAACGCACCAGGTTCCGGAAATTATGCCGCTGTCTTTCAAGCTGGCAATGTAGTTGTCAATGAAGGAAGTGGTAACTATGATTTCCGCGTTGAATCCAATAATAATGACTACCAGCTCTTCGTCGATGGAGGAACTGGAAACATCGGCATCGGCAATGGAATTCCCTCAAGTAATTTGGATATCACCGGCACAGACAACACAGACGCGATTGAACTCGATAATGGAAAAACACATCTTCGGCATCACTATGATTTTATTACTACTGAAAGAGATTACTTACATATACTCATCGATGCAAACAATGATCAGACAGATGCTGTTTTTGCAATCTATAAAGACAATTATTCCAGTACTGGAAATACCCCATCCGTTAAGTTTGGACTTAACAATCAGGACAGCTATTATAACGGAGGTGGTAATTTCGGCTTTAACAGGACCAATCCCAGTCATCCTATTCATATGAATTCGGGTGCCCACGTGACAGATGGAGGAGTATGGACAAATGCATCTGATATCGCTAAAAAGAAAGCTATTCGCGCATTGGCTTATGGCTTAAATGAAGTCATGGAAATGGCACCCAAACAATACCTTTACAAAATTGACGATTCTCCCTCTATTGGCTTTATAGCTCAAGACATGGAGTCAATAATTCCTGAGGTCGTCAGTGGGGAAGAAGGTGAAAAGGGGGTGGCTTATGGGCTATTGACCGCGGTGTTGGTCAACGCTATTCAGGAGCAACAAAAAGCACTGGATGAAAAACAGTCTCAAATAAACAACCTCGAACAAAGACTGGCTTTGCTCGAGGCTTATATTGCTGGAAAAGATTGATTTCTCTGGTAAGGTCAAATCATTACTTCTCATCCTTTGTCAAAACATCTTCAATTTTGGAAGCCAGTGACTTCATATCTGCTTCAACCTTATTCAAATAGGGCTTTAAATCTGTTTTGAACTCTTCCCAATTTTCTTCAGTTGTTTCTGCTACCGCTTTTCTTTTAGTTTCCAGATCACTTCTAAAAGACTTAAGCTCGGTCATGCTTTCTTTGTATCCTGCTTCTAGATCCTCTGCAGTATTTACACCCATTACTGTCATCTTTTTATTGATCAATTCAATTTGATAATCTACAGCATTCATTTGCTTTTCAATCTTTTTCGTAAGATCCTCACGCTCCTGTGCTATCATATCTTTTTGTTCCTTAGAAAGTAGTTGCTTGTCATCGTCAGATTTGGCATTGTCCTGACAACTAATGAAAAGTGCCATCATCAGAAGAATTGCCATGGGCTGTATTATTTGACTAATTTTTATTTTGTACATCTTAATTTGTTTTATGATTAATGATTGTTTCTTTTCCAAGCCATTCAACTGGGATCCAAATATAAGCAAGTAGTATTCAAAGCCCTTGCACCTTTATTTGGTACATCTGCTGACAGGCATAAAAATGGCACACTAACCAAGTCGTTGAAGACTGGCCAGGATGCCAATTATTGATTTGTATTCTTTTATGAAAACACTGGCTTTTCGGTATTCGACCATGCCGTAAGCATCCAATGCATTTTTTCCATTTTTTGGATCATCGCATTCATCATGTTCTCTGTACCAACATCCCCCATATTAATGGCAGCATCGGTCACATCCACCATCATTGACAGCAGACTTTGCATATCGCTAATAGTTTCATCCACCATTTGATCACTTCGTAGTTCTGTTCCAACTTCTTTGATTTCAGCCATATCAAGATACTCGCTTAATGTACTCGCCGGGGTTTGGCCAAACACCCTAATTCGCTCAGCAAGGACATCTATATTAAGTTTTGCATCATTATAGAAATCTTCAAATTTATCATGCAATTCGAAGAAATCCCTTCCTTTCACATTCCAGTGAAAACTTCTCATCTTCTGGTAGTGTATATGATAGTTGGCCAATAAAATGTTTATTGGTTGAACAATCTCTACCATCTCTAAGGAGGTGAATCCAAGTTTTTTATATGTTCTTTTTTTTACTGCTGTTTCCATTGTGTATTTATCTTTTAGTTTAAAAATATTTGTCTTCGCGCTTTGCGCCAGTCACACGATGATCGTGCATGACAATATCCTTAATCTTAAGAAACAAATTCTTCCTTCGTCTCTTTCAAGGCACTTGTCAGTGAGCCCTTAGCTTGTTCAATTCCTTTTTTTAGATCTTCAGTCGCTTGTCCGGAAACTGATGAAAGTTGGTTAAATTGTAATCGAAGTGCTTCCTTCTTTTCTTCCAGATCGGTTACTTTCAGGTTGAACATTGTTTTTTTCTCTTCTTTGATATACTTCCCTTCCTGTTTCAATTGTTCAATGTCATTGAATAATTTGTCTACAGATTGGTGTGTTACTTTTTGATATTGGTTTAAGGTATTCATATGTTAATTTGTTTTTAGTTAAATAATAGTAATGGGCCAATCACTCGATTGCCCTATTAGTAGGCTTGATTGATCATGGCCAGCGTAATCCATATCGATCTCGTAAATGAATAAGATCGGTTGAACTAAATCACCGATTAGGGGGTGATTATACCTTGATCAGCATGTTTAGGTGAAAATTATGTTTTTGCCTTATCCGTGGTAATAGACTTCAAGGATTTAAAGAACCATCCTGTGTAATGGTCTTTTGTTTCTGTAAAACCTTTTGGCGGTGTAGGGTGATTGGTAGTAATCTCGCTTGAATAGCTGTGTTTAATGTTCATACCAATAATATAAGGTTTTTTTTGGAGATTTTTCTTAACTTAAGTCAAGACTTAATTAAAATCATACATATAAATGAATCGTATAAATAAAATTTCGCTACATAGATTAAATGCAATTGCTGAAACAAATACAGGTGTCACCATCGAAAGTAGCACGTATCAAAGAGGGCAGGTGCTCTTTGAAGAAGGCAAATACGCCAAAGGTCTTTTTTACATTGAAAGCGGAACGGTATTATTGAATAGGACTAATCAAATGGAAACGGAGGTCGTAATGAATATCATTGGCCGGGATAATTTTATTGGCTTTCTTCCCTTATTTAAAAAAAACAAACATACTTCTTCGGCCATAGCGATGGAGGACAACTGCCAGGTAAAGTTCATTTCCAAAACTATATTCAATAAAGCGCTTACTGATATTCGTTTTGTCAATGGATGGATTAAAATACTTTGTGATACAATTGCTCTTCAGGAGGATCACCTCGTTGATTTCAAAACAAAGGATTCCAGTGAAAGGCTGGCCGCTATGCTAATCTCCTTAACCACTACGTATAAAAAGAGTGCTAAAATCCCATCCCAAATAATTACAATAAAGAAAATAGATCTTGCCCGTTTGATCGGAATTGCACCAGAGACCTTAAGTAGACGATTAGCAGATTTTGAAAAAGAAGGACTGATAGAACTTCATGTCAAAGGCATCAAGGTCATAGACCCCGAGCAGCTATCGAATTATGCTCATGGGGTTATATAAGGGAATCACCTGAAAGAAACTTTCTAATTCAGTAGCATTAACGATCACTGTATGCCTATATCTCTATTTAGGCTAATCCTCCAATGGCATGCTTGCGGTAAATGATCTTTCCTTTTTTTTCTCATGGCCCGTAAGAAATTAAGCTTTTAGCAAATTACCCCCCCGATGATCATAAACTAGAATTAACAAAACAAATCGGAACTTCAACTTCTTACTAAAATAACCTCTCAAACATTTGTCAAAGTCCGCAGAAGCGTTTGATGGAGATAGCACTTTTAAAGTAGCCTTCAAGTAGCCATTGAACCTGGCTGATTGATCTTGAATTATCTTATTTATACCTAATAATATTATACTGCTAATAGTTACCTTTGTGCCGCTGAAAATATGACATTATTTAGCCTAACTTCATACTGGTCACATTTGGCATGATTGTTGAAAATTATCAATATTACTTTTTTTTAGTTTGTATAATCTAATGAAAAACAATTTATTGTATCTCGTTTTTGGGGTATTTTCCATTTTAACATCCAGTTCGCTTTACGGGCAAGGATGTGTGGCGGTGCGTCCAATGAGTTGTTCTTCAGGGGGTCATGCAAACAAGCTTGGGATATTAAGTCCTGGCGAATGGCAGGTATCGGGTACCTATCAGTACTTCAAATCCTTTAGGCACTTTAGAGGGGATATCGAAGAGCATGACCGAATAGAAAATGGAACTCAGGTTGAAAATCTATCTCACTCGATTGACTTCAGTCTAACCACAGCGGTGTCGAACAGGGTGGCTTTAACCTTCAGCCTGCCACTTTTATACTATGATCGCTCTTCACTTTATGAGCATTACGGCAATAACATAAACAGCAATCCAGAGCAAAAGCGTTTTCATACGGGTTCTATGGGCATAGGCGATGCCCGAATTATTGGAAGTTACTGGCTTTTTAATCCCCTTCGTGACTCGCTAAATGGAAATATTGCTTTTGGTGTTGGTTTAAAACTTCCTACTGGAAATTCAAATGTTAACGACGATTTTCACAAAAAAGACATTGATGGACAAGACTCTCTCGTACACAAACCCGTAGATCAGTCTATTCAATTAGGTGATGGCGGCTGGGGTTTTAGCCTTGAGGTACAAGGTTTCTGGAAAATCTTTCCCAAAGGATGGTTCTATTTTAACGGATTCTATTTGTTTAATCCTCAAACCACAAACAACACGTTGACCCGTGGTACGCTACAAGGCGCAGATCCTATTATCGCATATCATTCTATACCCGATCAATATGCTGCAGGATTGGGCGTAAACTATGGACTTTGGCCTGAAGCCGGTTTTTCCATTAGCCTCGGGGGACGAATTGAAGGCGTGCCAAGTCATGATGCCATAGGCTCCAGTGAAGGCTATCGCCGACCCGGTTATATCATCTCCCTTGAGCCCGGAGCATCGTATATGTATAAGCATTTGAATGTCAATTTTAATATGCCAATAGCCTTATACCGAAACAGGACAAAGAGTGTTTATGATCTATCGGATTCAACCGGTCAACGTCATGGTGACGCAGCATTTGCAGACATGCTCTACAGAATCTCTCTTGTCTATCGTTTTGGCGGAAAATTTCAGCAATCAACTATCCCAATTCTGAATTAACAGACATTGCCCTTGCGCTCCAATGGAACCTGCAGGTTAATGTCGATTTCTCTTTTTAAGGGTTCTACAACGCCATTCAGGATGACTTTCAGTCCTTAATTAATAGTCCAGGAATTGAAACTTAAACTGTTTTTGTTTCCGGACAAATCATATAAGTAATAGGGTATCTTTAATTAAATCTCACCTCTTTCCTTTTTATTAAAATCAATATATTCACATTCACTAATTGGATAAAAATGAAACAAGCATTTATATACTTCTCACTAATGACCCTGTCCATGCTTCTTTATTCCTGTGGTCATCACCACACTGCATCAGCAGTAGTACTCGACAACGGAAACAAATGGGCCGCTAACCCCGAAACCACAACAGGAATAAATAATATGATAAATATGGTGGAGGCATTTGCTTCATCAGATGATAGCCAGGCTTATAAAAAACTGGAATCAACGCTTTCTGATGAATTCACGATGATTTTTAAAAACTGTACTATGCAAGGAGAAGCCCATAATCAATTGCACAATTATCTCCTGCCAATAAAAGATCTTTTTGATGGCCTTAAATCAAAAGAATTAAAAACACAACAGGATAGTTTTGAAAAACTTAAAAACCATCTTAACTTGTATGCTACGTTTTTTAAGTAATTTTTCTTAGTAATTCGCTGCGACTAAATTGAATATTTTGTTCAGGTCACTTTATTTTACGTCTATCAAATCTCATCAAATTAAAGGAGCACACCATCTATTCAAACTTTTACATACTTCCATTCCTGGCGATGGTCTTTGACTATTTAGAGAATATACTTGTCGCAGTGATGATTACCAGTTCATCCGAAGTATCGCCGTTACTCGTTCAATTAGCTAGTCTTTCCACGTAAATGAAAGGCGTTTTCACAACGATCAGCTGGGTGATCATTCTAACGCTGTTTGTGCTTTATTTGTTGCAAATTCGGAAAATGGAATCATCATGAAAATGAAAGCTCTATTCGATAAAGATAAACACCAGCGGTAATCTGGTTGCTGAATTACTGGATGAATGCCCAAACTAAGTTTAGCCTTTAGTTGTTTCTAAGAATGTTTTTCCTTAAAACATAAATAATGAGAAAAATCAAACTATACATAGCGGCTAGTATGGATGGAAAAATAGCTAAACAAAACGGTAGCGTGGAGTGGCTGGAAACTATTCCTGTACCGGAAAATGGCGATTACGGATACGCCGAGTTTTACCAATCTATTGACACGACCATTCAGGGGTATACCACCTACCAACAGATTGTCGGATGGGGTATTTATTTCCCTTATCCTGATAAGAAAAACTACGTGGTCACCAGAAAACAAGAACTAAAAAGCACGGAGCACGTGGAGTTCATTTGTAATGACCATATAGCTTTCATTAAGCAGCTCAAACAAGAAGAAGGAAAGGATATATGGCTTGTGGGGGGCAGTCAACTCAACACTATGCTCCTAAAAGAAAATCTCATCGATGAGATTCAAATACATATTATGCCCATCATTTTAACAGAAGGAATAGATTTGTTTGCCGCCATTCCAGCTGAATTTAAATTAATGCTGATGGAAACAAAACCCTATGCGAATGGTGTAGTGGGTTTAATCTATGAACCAGTCCGAGATCAATCTGTTAACCTTTAAGTGTGAGCGACCCTAAATTAAAATCCATTAGCGTGAAAGAAGTACTTATCCTTACTGGCGCTTGCGGCGTTGGTAAATCAACAGTCTCGAAGTTATGGGCAAAATCTAAAAAAGGGGCAGTAATTGAATCTGACTATTTTACAGAATGGATTTACAATGACACCTATGAGCGTTTCAAAGCAGAAGAGGAATTATTGGTGGCAGATTTAACGTTCGTTACCGCTAAAGAATATTTAAAACACAACATGCCTGTTGCTATTGAAAATGTATGGAGCCCGCAAGGGCTGGAAAAACTTAAACGTGCATTTAATGCCGAATTTGGAGACATTTCCATAAAGTTCGTTTGGTTAATATGCGAAAGAGAAGAAAATCACAGAAGAGACAAATTAAGAATACCGGAAAACCAAATGAAGGAGCGCGTAGATATTGTCAATGAAGAATTAAATCAATATAAATGGCCCGATTATGTATCAATCATTGATACTACGGAGCAGGCCGAAAAAGAAACGCTCAATCAGATTTTACTTCTTAGTTAAAAAACATGAAAGCACTTCTAGAACATATGAGCCAGACCGTCTCCTTCACACAAGAAGAGATTGCCTTATTATCATCCAAACTTAAAACTCGGAAATACCCTAAGGGTCAATATATAGGTCAGGAGGGAGATATCTGTAAGCATTACTACTACATTGTAAAGGGTGTAGTCCGCACATTCTATTTGGATAAAAAAGGAAATGAGCATATCATTACGTTTAGCATAGAAAACTGGTGGGCGGGAGACCTGGGGAGTATCATCGCACAAAAACCTGCTGATTTTAATGTGCAATGCCTGGAAGACACAGAAGTGATCCAGATCGCTACCGACGATTTGCAGGCATTGTTTAAATCCATCTCCAAGCTTGAGCGCTTTTTCAGGATGCTTATTGAACGGGCATACGTCAGCACGCAAAAAAGAATCGTCAGAAATTACGCCTTATCTGCAAAGGAGAGATATTTGCTCTTTTGTGAGGAATACCCCGAAATCGCAATGCGGGTACCCCAATACATGATTGCCTCTTATCTTGGGATCACTAAGGAGTTTCTAAGTACCATCCGCAACCAGATAGCCAAACCATAAGAATATTAAGGTAGTTTAACCAACTTTCTTAAGGTACCTTGTTTTATTAGGTTCCCAAACCCCTCACCTTTGCACTATCAATTTAACCTTATAAATTTTTAGTGCAATGTCAAATTCAATCAAAACCTTTTTCGCAATTAGCCTTTTGGCTTTTACGACTTTAGCCTTTACTACTATTGAAGGTGAAAAAAAGGAAATTAAAGTAGAAAACAGTAATATCACCTGGAAAGGATACAAAGTGACTGGTTCACACGTAGGGACGGTAGCCATCAAATCCGGATCACTAATCTTCAAAGATGGCGAACTGAAAGGTGGAGAAATCATCATCAACATGAAATCAATTGCCAGCACGGATCTGGATGGCGAGTACAAAGGCAAACTCGAAGGGCATTTAAAGTCAGATGATTTCTTTGGCGTTGAAAAATTTCCAACCGCTACGTTAACACTTACTAAGGTAAAGTTTAATGGTAAAAATGCTTATACGGCAACAGGCGATATGACGATCAAAGGCATTACGAACCCTGTTGATCTGACCATTTCGGTCTATGGCAACAAAGCCAATGCTACCGTAAAAATTGACCGCTCCAAATATGACGTCAGATACGGCTCGACAAGCTTCTTTGATGGCTTGAAGGATAAAGCCATCTACGATGAATTTGACCTTATAGCTGATTTTGAGTTCTAAATTATGGTTAGTTATAAGTTGGTGTAATACCAGGAGTGCAAGTCGAATGGCTTGCGCTTTTTTTATTACATTTAGTAGAGTTCAAACCAGGTTATTATTATCACCATTTCCAGATCACATTATCAACTTTAAATCTATACTCCTTGTCACCAAAAGAAATCATTCTAAAATGGGTTTCGCTTTTCAATCAGGGTAATGCGAAAGCACTCGCTTTACTTTATCATGACGATGCCATCAATCATCAGGTAGCCAACCCGCCCATTGTAGGGCGTATGGCAATAGAGCAGATGTTTGCATCAGGGTTTGCTACAGCTGACATGGCCTGCATTGTAGAAAATATTTTTGAAGATGGTCATTGGGTAATTTTGGAGTGGCAAGATCCTTTGGGTCTAAGCGGATGCGGCTTTTTTAAAATTGAGCTTAATAAAATTAGATTTCAACGCGGGTACTGGGATAAGCTTTCCTTTTTAAGAATCCATGGCCTTCCTTTCCCTGGAGATGACGAGCAGTAGCGCTATATGAATAAGCAGAGACGCACTCAACTAACCTCTCTTTTTTACTTTCTAATGATAACCATAACAACAAAAAGTGATGTGCGCCAACGATAAATATCATTTCCAGATGGCCAAAAGCGACTTAAGATCAAACTGGGGGAGAGAAACAGATTGGCCTTTAGATAATTGCAAATCCAAATAATACTATCGTTCGGCTATATTCGCGAATACTAAGGTTCCAGTCCAATAACCTTCTAGTTGAGCCATCTGAACTATTCACTATTATTACGCCGCGGATTATTCTGTTATACCTATTTAAAAGTTATTGTAGATTTGACGCCAACTCCTATGGCGATGCCACTAGATAGGACTTTCAATAATATTTGCTTTGCAATAAAGCATCACTAAATCGTAAAATATAATATCATGGGAAAGGGAAAAGACGCCAAGAAAGACGTCAAAAAGGCAGCAACAAAAACACCTAAAGAAAAAAAGGCGGAAAAAAGATTAAAAAAAGGTAGCAAAGGATAGGGCCCAAAAAGAGACATTCTGCAAAAGGCAGCTTTTGCCATATTACTTTCTTTATTACCACGGCTTTTTCTCAGGACGAAAACTACCCTGACGCTTTCAAGCAGTTAGATCAATGCTGGAAGCTCAAAAGGATTTTGATCATTTGCCCGGAGTGTCTTCTGGCGATTTCAATTCAATAGCTGATATCCAGTTAATATAAAATCTACCTGGATTTGGTGACGGAACCTATTTAGATTGTAAACCTTGCGTTTAATAAAAATACTAAAGGCCGAATGGAGAATTCTCTGATCGGCCTTTTTTATGGCAGATTCTGTATTATTCAAATAGCCCCTATCTTGGCTTCGAATAAAAACTTCCAAGCTGCATATTACTAATCGCAAACATTTATGAACGAAACGATACGAGCAGTAATAAAAGAAGACCTTGCTGATCTTAAAGCCGTTATCGAATCCAGTGAACTCTTTCCCTCTGAATTACTGGATGCCATGATTGCTGATTATTTTAGTAATCCTGATTCAGAAGATATATGGTTTACAAAAACTGATAATAATACACCAATTGCTTTAGGGTATTGTGCACCAGAAAAGCTAACTGACGGCACATACAATCTTTATGCTATCGCCATACAAAAGGGGCTGCAGGGAAAGGGTGTTGGAAAAGAAATGATGCACTATCTGGAAGACTTATTGCGAAGCAAATCAAAAAGAATTCTCATAGTTGAGACTTCGAGTGATGCGGCGTTTGAAAGTACCCGGCAATTCTACTTAAGTTTGGGCTACATCCAAGAGGCTACTATTAGGGACTTCTGGACGGATGGCGAAGACAAGATTGTTTTTTGGAAAAAACTATAACGTTTTTTACTATTGACTTATTCCGTTTGAAATTTAAAAAAAAACTTCTTCTTGAGGCGCTACTAATCTTAATTACTATTTTAATAATTACATCTTCTACTATTCCATTTGAACACCTGCTTCATCCTCAAATTTTCCTGTAATTAACCAGCCTCCAAAATTTTCAGAAACGGCCATCAATAAAGTGTTCTTTCCCTTCTTAAGATTTAAATAAATTCCATCAAAGAGGCCAATCGTCCCCAGGTATCTGTAATCTCTGGTTCTCCATTTATTGGTTCCCTTATAAATCGGTGTTCCATTCAGGATGGCAACAACATCATCACTGTAGCCAAAATGGAATAATTTCGTCTGATTTTTATCTGAAACAAACTCAATTTTCGCAAAAACGGTTTCCCCTGGTTCGCCGTTAAACAACAATTGTTGCCTGCCAATATTTGCGGCTTTTCCTTCTTCCAATTGAATCTTCCTACCCCAACTTCTTTTCTGTATCACGGTGGGAATCTTTTCTGGATCCTCTAAAAGTGTTCGTTCAAACATGTCCGATATCTCCCATTCCTGTATTAATCCTTCTATTTTCTCATTCTCAATTGGTTTGAAATCAACTAAGGTTGTTGCTTTTTTATCCACTATCACATCAGCAATATACATGGCTTCAGTTCCCGTTCGGATCATTAAATCACCTGCTACAGGTTCATGAAAGAGATTCCATGACAAATTTGGTTTTTCTGAATGGTCCAGAAAAACCTGTGCCTTATTATCATTGACTACGACCTTGACATGTGTCCATCCGTTGTAGTTATAGGTATAGGCAAAGGAATACTTCGGACCAAAATATAGCTGCCAGGGCGTAATCCCCTTAATGACGGGGGCAGCCTGGTTTGCATCTTCCAAACCAGACAAATGAGCCCGTATAAACCATTGCTCCCCATCTTGAAAATTATTTCTTCCCCTAAATATGACCCCGGGGTACATTCTTCCTTCTTTCAAAAAAATATCAAACTCTATCGTTCCATTTAAAAAATTAGCCTCCTTGAGTAATATTGCACCATTTTGAAGGTATATCGCATTTTTTCCTTGATGATGCTCCACCAGATAGGCTTTTGCCTGTATATCCCAATGTGCTGTGTCGAGCGGTATGATCTGCTGGGCGAAAACTGTCTTTGTGGTGACACAAATCAGCATAAGTATTAGTAATCTTACATGAATCATTTTACAATTATTATTTTTTTGTGAATGTGAGGGCTTAAATTAAAAAAACCTCAAACAAACTGATGCAAGTACGTTCAAGATCGTACAAGCTGAATTCAAGACGTATTTTGAGCCCGATGATGGATAAGCAAACAGAACAAGCACTACTTTCAAAATGCCTATTTCAAATAGAGAAAAAACTCGGATGGGGAGATGCTGCAGAATGGCCTAGTGATGTCTTTGAGGAGTTAAGTGAGACGATATTACAGGAAACAAATACCTTATTAAGCCCAACCACATTAAAGCGGGTCTGGGGAAAAGTCAACTATAACAGCTCGCCAAGTGCCAGTACCTTGAATACTTTGGCACAATTTGCCGGTTACTTAAACTGGCGGGATTTTAAAAATACTTTTACTGTATTACCTACAGCAGTGCCGTCAAAATCTAAATTTTCTCAAATAGGTGTTTTTGGTTATGTCGCCATCATTGGTGTGTTGGTAATTTCTATTTTATTGGCCTTGGGGGCGAAAAGCACTAAAAATGCAGGTTTTGATTATTCCAAAATTGCGTTTTCAAGCCGACCTATCACCAAGGGAATCCCAAATTCTGTGGTATTTGATTTTGATCTTGCAGGGTTAAGCTCAGATAGTATTTACATTCAACAGTTTTGGGATGCGACGAAAACAATAAAAATAAAACCCGGCCAATCACAAGCTACCGGTCAGTACTATTACCCCGGATACTATAGAGCTAAATTGCTGGTGGAAGGCAATATTAAAAAAGAACATGATCTCTTCATTAAAAGCAAGGGGTGGCTTGGCACAATCGATTTCGAACCGATTCCAAAATACTATGACGAAATTGATATCGTCCAGAATTATTTGATGCTACCAAAAACAGCTCTGAAAGAAATAGAAACCAGTGAACAACCCCTATATTATTCATTCCATTTTATCGATCAACTTGGGTCCAATTCCGGAGATAACTTTATTCTGGAAACCGCTTTTAAAAATATCTACAATGACAAATGGGCTGTTTGCGCATCTACTAATTTAGTCGTGGTAGGCACCAAAAGTGCTTTAATTATTCCTTTTTCTATTCCCGGATGCGTTTCAACTATTGGGTTGATGATGAGTGAAATTTCTGTCAGTGGAAAAGAAAATGATCTTTCGATGTTTGGTACGGATTTGTCGAAATTTCAAAAATTTAAAATCCTCGTTGAAAACAAATCGGTCATGGTGTCCATCGATGATCATATAATTTATACGGGTCACTACACTGAATCAATTGGAAATATTGTAGGTATTCGCTATCGTTTTTTAGGGGCAGGAGCAGTAGATTATTTAACATTAAAAACCCCAGGACATGATGAATTTGTCCTACACCATGACTTTAACTTGATTCACTAATGCTATTGGGTTGTTTTCCCTAATACATAAAGCCTCTTAATGATGTTCCGCTGTCGTAGACATGGATATACATCGCTACTTATACTATGCTCTATTTTAAGATCAATAGTCAAGATAATAGATCAATCAAATTGCTGAGGCCGTGGATAAAATATTTAGTCCGCTTCATTCTGTTACGACCAAAACATAAAGCACAGGGACAATTAAACCCCTGTCCCTATACCTAGTGTTGCCGAATTAGTAATTGAAATCGACCCGTTGCCATAGCGATTTTCTACGATCTCCTGTAAGGCATCGTGTACTCTTTGTTTTCCTTCAAGACCTACTTTATTAAAAAACATTTGGACTGGCGGTGCACCTACTGTCAGCATCGCCCACAGCTCATCAAAGCTCTCCACTGTAACTGTCCGTTCCACATAATCCACTTCCACATGCTTAAATCCGACATCCTCCATTTGTCCTTTAAAACTTCCCAGATCCGCAAGGCTAAATACAGGAGGTGGAGATGTGGGTTTGGGGAAGTCAGGAAAAGCTTGCTTAATGCCTGCCATAAACAAACCAAATGCTTCAAATCGCTCCGGTGTTGCCCATCCACTCACTACTGCTTTCCCACCGGGACGAAGTATTCGGTGTAACTCACTAAACCCTTTATGCCGGTCCGGAAAAAGCATTAGGCCAAAGCAGCAAAGTGCACGATCCATTTGGCTGTCTTCAAGGTCCAATGCCTGCCCATCCATGACAGCGAACGAAACATTGTCAAGTCCGGCCTGAATAATTTTTGATCTTACTATTTCTAACATAGCAGGGGCAAAATCAGTAACGAGCAAAGACTTCACTCTTTTCGCAAGGGTATCGGTAAATGCTCCTGAACCAGCGGCTACTTCGAGGGCTACAGTTTGATCATTCACATCCAGTCGCTCGATAAAATCTCCGGCAAATGGCTGCATCATCAATGGCGCTATTTTCTCGGCATATCCTTTACTCGCAGCATTCCAATTTTCGGGGGTATCAATAATGGGTTGATTGGCCATGATTTTAATTTTAAATAAAAAAACTATCCCCCAAATTAGAAATAAGTTCTTTGTTATCAATAGGATACTACCGATGTCTCCAGGTTTTTCAAAAATTAAGATGGAAAATGTCCCCCTCCGGGAATCCAGCTTCGTCTTAAGGATATATTATTTAAACCAAATAAACTGATATTATGAAAAATGCAATTAACTGGTTTGAAATTCCAGTCAAAGATTTCGAACGGGCAAAGACTTTTTACGAAACTGTTCTTGAGTCCAAAATGGATACTATGACGATGGAAGAAATGGGTATGACGATGGCTTTCTTTCCTGCCGACTGGGAAAACGGCATTGGTGGAGGCATTGCTTTTGGACCGGGTTTCGAACCTTCAGACAAAGGCGCATTGGTCTATCTCAATGGTGGCGAGGATCTATCTGCTCCATTAGCCAGAGTTGAAAAAGCTGGTGGAAAAGTTATTCTCCCTAAGACTTCAATTGGGGACCATGGCTTTATGGGTCACTTTATTGATACGGAAGGAAATCGTGTAGCCTTTCATTCCAAAAACTAAACGTCGGTGGGCATCGGGAGTAGTGCGTTCAACTTTTGGCAAATACGATTGTAAATTTACGCAAATGATTTCCAACTGATACCACAGAAAGGCACTTGCTTAGGTTCTCTTTTGATAGAAATTCAAAAATTATTCAACATACGTAAGGTGTCTTACGTCTATCAATTTCTATACTTTATACAGAATATTTTATGGAATCAAAACACTTATCTATTTTCACAATCACACGCTACGTTCACGTTAAGTAAAGACCTTATTTTTTAAATTAATATTAAATAAACTTATAAATAAAGAAGCAATGAAAGATTTTATGATGATTTTTATTGGCGCTGATTACGGCGAACTTGGTCTCTCCCCTGATCAACTTCAGGAACGTATGGGGAAATGGATGGCATGGGGAGACAAGATGCAGAAGCAGGGAATTCTAAGAGGAGGAGAGGCTTTACATGCGAAAGGTAAGCGGATCACAGGGGCTGATCGAGTGGAATCCGATGGCCCTTTTGTGGAGATGAAAGAGCTGATTGGCGGGTACTACATTGTGGCTGCTGAAAGTGCTGAGGCCGTAGCTAAAATAGCACAAGACTATCCTGATTTTGATCTTGATGGTGCTGTAGAAATAAGAGAAGTCATGAAATTTGACAAATAATCAAACACATAAAATTGTTGACCATCTTTTCAGACATCAGTATGGAAAGATGGTCGCTATTTTATCCAACATATTTGGCCTACACCATCTAGAACTGGTGGAAGATGCCGTTCAGGATACCTTTTTAAAAGCGGCTCTATCCTGGCGAAATGAATTGCCTGAAAATCCGGAAGCCTGGCTTACACAGGCAGCAAAAAACCGAACCATTGACTTGTTGCGAAAAATCAATGCCCAAAATAATCGGCATGAACACATTCCGCACGGATCTTTTACTTTAGAAATCAACGAACATTTTTTGGAAACGGATATAGCGGACAGCCAGCTCAGAATGATATTTGTAGCTTGTCACCCTGCCTTCTCAAAAGAAGAACAAATTGCATTTGCATTAAAGGCCATTTCTGGCTTTTCGATGAAAGAAATTGCTGTCGCACTCCTTCAAAAAGAAGAAACTATTAAAAAGCGTTTGACCAGGGCACGCAAAAAAATAAAGGATCTGGACATCCAACTATCCTTTCCCAATAC
This sequence comes from Saprospiraceae bacterium, assembly GCA_037968695.1. Classification (GTDB taxonomy): domain Bacteria; phylum Bacteroidota; class Bacteroidia; order Chitinophagales; family Saprospiraceae; genus Opimibacter. Next base: position 21,284 of record JBBKWA010000075.1, on the reverse strand, counting down.
AGCACAAGTACATTCCAGAATCTCAGGGGTATTGCAAATCATCTATTTAATATTCAACGAAGGATTTCACTCTACAAAGCCCAATGAACTGATCAGTAAAGAGCTCTGCGGCGAAGCCATGCGCTTATGTAAGCTCTTGCTCGTCAAAGAATCTTTTAGAACCGGAAGCTTGTATGCGCTCTTTGCCTTACTTTGTTTTCATACTTCCCGATTAGAATCCAAGATGGATGAAGATGGTATTGTTGACCTCAAACATCAGGATCGATCGAAATGGTATCTGCCACTCATCGTGTTAGGCAATGATGCCCTCAACAAGTCCCTTCAATATCCCGATCACTCAGTATACCATTATGAAGCAGGCATTGCTTCCGAGCATGTCAAGGCAATATCGTTTGACAATACTAACTGGGAAAACATTCTTGGTTACTACGATGCAATCTATGCTTTGATGCCTTCCGAACAGACGTTGCTTTCCAAGGCAACGATCTATCTTCAGATGGAGCTACTTGATCAGGCAGAAGAGACGTTGAAGAAGATAAACTCTGACGCCCTGCATCAGCGCATCTATCTCTACCATGGGTGCTATGCAGAGTATTATGAAAAAAAGAATATGATTTCCGAGGCATTACTCGCTATTGAAGCGGCTATTGAAACGTGCACGAATCAGTTTGAACAAAAGTATCTGCAAAAAAGGAGGGATGGATTGCTAGCTATGTCAATATAAGCAATTGAACTGGCGATTATAGCGTCAGGTTTTTTCATATTAATACGCTTCTTTCTTTATGTCAACCCTTCAAACGCTCGACCACACTTTCCTTTTTTGTACGACTTACCGGAAGTTTTGTTTTATTGGACATGATGATCAGGCCACCATCCACTCGCGAATACGCTTTGACGTGATCCAGATTGATAAGGTAGGATTGATGTGTCCTGAGAAATTGTTTAGGATCCAACTGTCCCTCGATGTCTTTCAAGGTCCTGGTGACTATTCTTGTTTTTTCGCCCTCTACATGAATCATACAATAATTATTGTCTGCCTGACAGTAGATAATGTCTGATGTGTTGATAAATTCAAATCCATCCCGTGTTGGAATACATAAGTTGTCAGCCTTTCGTAGAGCCGTCATCTGCTGAATAAGCTGCTCTATATTGTTTGATTGTTGATTGCGTTTAATTGTTTGGATGGCCTTTTGTGTCGCCTTGGCGAGAAGTTGATTATCGACAGGCTTCAGCAAGTAGTCTACGGCATTAGCACGAAATGCTTCAATGGCAAATTCATTATACGCAGTAGTAAAAATGACCTCGAATGTAATCTCTTTCAGTTTTTGTAAGAATTCAAACCCATTCATCCAGGGCATTTCCACATCCAAATATAAAATATCAGGGTTCAGGTCGCCTATCGCTTCCAGTGCCTTTTTGGGTGAGTGAAAAACACCTATGATGTCAACTTCAGGACAATATTTCGACAAATCTAATTCAAGTGCTTTGGTGCACAGGTCTTCATCGTCCAATAAAATAGCACTGTACTTAGCCATGGTCATTAATGTTTAAATATATTATCGAGGCAACTCCCCTGACATCTTCTCGCTCTTGAATAGTCAAGCGCCCATGAATCGCGTCTAAACGTTTTCTGACTAAAGATAATCCGATATGCTTACGTGTTCTGAGTTGGCTTGTTTGAAGCTCCGAAGCTTTTTGAAGCCCAATGCCATTGTCCAGAATTTGTATAACTATTTGATTGCTTTGTTGCTCCACAATAATATTAATTTCTCCGGGGGTATCCAGATGCTTTATCCCGTGCCACATGGCATTTTCAACAAGTGGTTGTAATAAAAAAGGAGGTACATGTACCTTGTTAGTATCTAACCCTTCGGAGATGCTTAAGGTCCAACTAATTTTATCCCCAAAGCGCAACTTCCCAAGCGTTAGATAATTTTCTGTCATCGCCAGTTCTTTCTCTAACGAAATGAGTGCATCCTCGTGATGAAGCAAAGTGTCTCTTAGCAATGTGCTCAGGTGATTAACATATTCAACCGCCTGATCTTCTTCTTTCAATTTGATGAGCGTGCGAATACCATTCAGGCAGTTGAATAGAAAGTGGGGATTCATTTGCGATTTTAATGCGATCTGTTCCAGCCGAATAAGCTTTTTCTCTACCGTGTGTTTCTCTTTTAAATGGGTAATTCGATTTCGATAAATGAGATAAATGCTTCCAGCGACAAACAAGATCAACAACAGTCTAAACCATGTCGTCTGCCACCAGGGGGGAAGCACATGCACTGCAACAGGTTGTGTCAGTACAAAAGATTGACCATCGGCGTTACTTACCCGTGCAAAAATGGAATATTGCCCAGGCGTAAGATTTGTAAAATTTAGTACCGGCGATTCGCCCACCTCAATCCAGGGATCATGTAATTTTAATTTATACGCAAAGTGCAGATCCCGGTCCTCTCCATAATAACAAACCTCCAGATGGATACTGATATCATTATCTCGATGTGATAATACCAACGGTCCAGAAACATCATACTGTCGACTACCATTTCCTGTTTGCAGATATTGTATTCGAATACCACATATCGAATCCAGTGCTTGGTTGTTTGGAAAAACAAGAAGTCCTTTCACATCTGTAACAAAATAATGGTGATCATCCAGCACATGCACTTGATCTAAAAATTCAGTATGAATGGCGCCATCTGAATGGATCAATTGATCTGTCACCATTTCCTTTCGAAGATCAAAAGTAAGCATGACAAAACCGGCAGAAATCAGCAGTTGGTCCTGATGATGAATCATTGAATGAAACACCTGTGATATGACCCCAGCATTATGTCCAAAAATAGTGTGCTTATAATCCGGGGATGACAGGTCGATTTTAACCAGTCCGGTGTGCGTTTGGTCAAACCATAGAGCAGTGTCACCTATCATTAGAAGATGACGAGGAGGTACCAGTTTATTCTCGCTATACAAAGCTTTCAACTTGCCTTCACGATCACGCATTTGGATAGCACCTAATGTGGAAAAAAACAAATCAGTACCGCGATAGGCAAAATCAAAAATACGCTCTGAATATTGAAATAGCGTATCAATAACACCCGTGTAGCTAATCCGTAAAAGTTGACGATCAAGGGAAATAATAAATCCATCTTCATCAGCTTTCACATCGGAGATCACATCACCGTTGATGTTGGAGGTGAGTCGAAACTCCTGTCGAAAAGAGGTCGAAGGATGGAAAGCAATCAATCGATTATTTTCAATGCTGTAAAACAATCCTTGCTGAGGTGAAAACACAATAAGCCATGGAGATATGTCCGAAAAAGAGAATTCTATAGGTGTCCATTTTCCTTTATCTATTGAATAGGCGCTAGTACCTTCATAGCCACTGGTCACACACACGCCTGTTGTAGGATCAAACTGTGTATAATTTATGCTGGTATTATTAGCGCTTCGAAATAGTTGAATTTTGTTTTCCTGGAACTGCGCCAAACCCGATTGGGTACCTACCCAACGACGACCAGCTTTGTCTTGTAAAAAACTGAGATAGACTGCACGCTGTGATTGCGCTATTTCGCCGGGCAAAGTGATTATCGCTGATTTCTGATGATGGCTCGGGTACTCCAATGTGCCCGATTGATGATCAACAAAAACAAGGTGATCCTCACTTATTTGCACGACCTTATTGATGTCCTTTATTCCCGGATAGAACATCTGCCGTGAAATATTGGTGCGAAGATTTAACTCAACGACAAACTTTTGTTCCACCAAGCCAATAATAATTATCGAATCATTGAGCCAATCAAAATCAGAAATAGCATGTTGGCCCCAAGGTTGTGTTGACAAGCGCTCCACCAGCTGATCCGAGGTCGCATCATATTGGAATAGTGAGGTGAATTGTGCGGAATAGATTTGACCGGTATAGGGTGATCGTTTTAGTGCCTTGGTATGGTTGCGTGATCTGTATAGTAAGGCCGAATCAAGATGAGCCGCATAGGGACGATAGTTTTTGACTCGCATGGTAGGCACATGGATACGGTCAAGACCCCACCAGTGACCAGTCCAAATTATTGAATCGTTTTCTACCAGTACTTTGCGAACCAGATCTAAGGAAAGTCCGTTATTTGAGGTATAGGTTGTAAACGTGTTAGACGAAAGATGAAATTTACTTAGTCCTCGCGAGGTGGCTACCCAGGCATCACCATTAGGCAGATGTGCTATATCAAATATTTCTGCTGCTTGGAGGCTCGTTGTGTCTCCTGTATTTGCGTAAAATGAGACAAAGTGGCGTCCATCGAATTTTGACAGACCATTGCGATTACATAGCCAGAGATTGCCGGTGTGGTCCTGACTTATGTTGTTTACCCATCCTGGTGCAAGTCCATCATGCAGGTCGTAGAATTTAGTAAATTCAAACTGAGCCCATACAAGTGTGGACGTGCACAAGAGCACGCCTATTGTAGTTAAAAGAATGAAATACCTGCACAACGGATTTATCGAGTTCACTTTAAAAAATAATCTAAGGGTGATGCCTTTAAAGGTAGTGGTTTTGCCTCCACTGCATATGATGACTGAGTAAATGGTTGATCTGGGATAGGATTCTTCTTTTACCGTTCCAGTATCAGATGCAATCGCACACTACTGATCTCTGGGGAAATCTGCTCCCACTACATTCGATCTGATGCCCTATGCTCACATATTTTCCAAGCAACTCTTTTTGATAATAGCAGAATCCTCGGTGATGACTGCACTTTGCTCACTGCGGTTTTGTTGAGCAATCAGCCTACTATAGATTGCATCTGTACCTAAAGCTTTTATTATGAGATTTTATATCGTGCTATTCATTATACTACTTTCGAACTCTTTGACTATAGGCCAAAACGTTGGTGTCAACACGCCCAATCCGGAGGGCACTGTCCACATCTCCGGTCAAAGTAGTATTATGTTTCCAAATCTTCGGATTACGGATACAGTAGACAATTTTGCTCGGATCAAAATGGAAACCAGTGTAGGTGTCGATCGGTTTTGGGATATTGCTGCGGGGACAACGAATCCATACAAGACTATGAACTTCTATTTTCAAGAGGATACCTTAGCCGCCAATATTTTCCAAATCACACCTTATGGGTTGTTAAAACATAGATCGTTGAACTCAAATGTATATTCACAGTATTATGCAAATGAGTTCGACTATCAGGGATTCACAGGATTCTCTTCGGGAAATTTACATTTAAGTTCGAACACACCAAATGGAAAAGTATATTTTGCTACCAGAAGTATTACGAAAATGACACTTGATACCATGGGGCGACTTGGCCTTGGTATTCAATCACCTAAGTACCTGGCAGATTTCCGAAGTAAAGGGAATGACTCGACTGGTGCGCTATTACAATTGTCCACTCCAACAGAAACAAATTTTCTTAGATTTTTTGGGGGTAGTCAAGGTGACGCTCACCCACATATAGCCTTTCACGAACAGGATACATTTCATCTTGGTACTTCTTCGATTGATCCTTCAAACTACACACGTCGTTTAACGATGCTGCCCAATGGGTTTATAGGACTAGGCACGGACACACCATCTGCTGAACTTGACATCATGTCTAGCGATGCTGATGATGGCGTAAAAATAAACTTAAGTAATCTCGATACTACACATTTCCTTAGGTTATATAGTGGAAGACAAAATCTACCAAAACCAATTATGTTTTGGCGCCAAGGGGATGTTTTGGAACTGGGGATGTCAGATCCGGATGAAAACAATTATCAGCAGTTTTTATCTTTTGATGGTAAAACCATTGGGGTACACAATACAGGTGAATCTATTTTTATCGGTGAGGGTGCCGGTACAATGGAGAGTGGCTTTGATCTAGCGAATGTCGCTATTGGTCAAAATGCAATGTCCTCAATGACATTTGGACAGCGCAATATTGCCATAGGCAAAGAATCACTGTTGAGTAATACCGATGGTTCTGAGAATATCAGTATAGGTTATATGGCACTGATGGAAAAAACAGGCAATGCAAATATTGCAATTGGAGGTAGGGCCCTTGCGCTGAATGCGGGTGGCTCATTAAACATTGCTATTGGTTCGAGAGCAATGGAGAGTGCTATTGGTGAATATAATATCGGAATTGGTGATAGGGTTTTGGAACATTGTGAATCAAATCATAATATTGGTATTGGATTTCGCACATTAAATGCAATTGTCACAGGATACGAAAACACCGCCGTAGGGGAAGGCGCCATGCGCGACAAAGTCAGCGGAAACTACAACGTAGCTATTGGAAAGGGAGCCATGCGCTTTGATTTGTCAGGTGAAAAAAACGTCTCAATTGGATCAAATGCGATGCGCAACAACCTCGATGGGGACAATAACACCATAATCGGAGATAACGCTGGCGCAGGTGGTACAAGTTACTATGGCAATGTCATGATCGGTCACGAGGCTGGATATAATGAGGTAAATAGTCACAGGCTCTATATTGACAATACTTCCACACCGGCACCACTTATTTACGGCGAGTTTGACAATAATCTTATTCGTATAAATGGCCGACAGGAGATCACTGGAGACCTTTCCTTAGGCACTGCATTTTATATTGATCAAAGCGCAAAACGTATTGGTGTAAATACCGTCGCCCCTAGCTATACGCTCGATGTAAACGGCACGGTGAATTTCAATAAAAATATTACCAGTGGGGTTGCGATGCGGGTCAATGGCGATGAAGCACTTTGGTATGATGAGTCCTATTTCAGTTGGGGTTTTGGGGCTGATCACAATTATTTTGGCCGACCGATGACAATAGGACCTTTCGAAGGCAGTACAACCCCATTTGCTCAATTACATGTTGTTGATGATGGATTTACCTACTTACAGGTCGAATCCCACAATGGCGATGCCATCTTACAGTTGTCAGGAAATACAAATGCACCCTCGATCGGTTGGACCATGCGCCGCGATGCTTCGGATGGAGGCAAGTTACAATGGAGACATGATGATTTCTCCAAGATGACCATGACACCCGGTGGAAATCTTGGTGTAGGACCCTCGTCTACAAATCCAACGTATACACTTTATGTCAATGGTGATGCCGGCAAACCCGGAGGAGGATCCTGGACGAATTCCTCAGATCGCAGGCTCAAGCAAAACATAAAAAACTACGAGGACGGTCTTGCAGAAATTCAAAAGATTCGCCCTGTGACATTTCAATACAATGAAATCTCTGGCTATGATACCAGCCAGGAGTATGTCGGTGTAATTGCTCAAGAATTGCAAGAGGTAGCCCCCTACATGGTTTCAGAAAATGAAAAAGGTTACCTCGATGTCAACAATTCAGCGATGACGTATATGCTGGTGAATGCATTACAAAAGCAGCAGGAATTTATCCTTGCATTGCAAAAGGACAATGATGAATTGCGCACCCGGCTGGAGGCATTGGAAAACTATATGACTGCAAGTGTGGATAAAGAATAAACCAATAGGGCTTATGGTAATCTACACTTGCCAAGCATTCCAGTGATACCCCATACTGAAACCTAGTATCCCTATCACTCAACATCAATTCCGTTGAGGGTCAAAATAATGAGTCTACGAACAGTCATTGTTCTATTAAACACTGCTATGGCAAGAGCACGATTCATTTATTTAGAGGCAACTAATTTTATTGTAGAATAAAAAAACAAGCATCCCCATTCCCAATGATACAACTTTTCAAAACAACCTGTTTGAAAAAGCATTAGGCAAGGCAACCTAAATAAGGCATTTAATTCCACTTAAAGACATTCATTAATTCAGATTATCTTGTATCCTCTATATTTAGGGTTCCAATTAATTAGTACCTGTCTGCGTCTATCTTTCAGGATGCACCTTAAATACAAACAGAAAAATAAATAATAAACAAATCACTGTCCTTTGAAAAACGCAAAAACAGTTTATTATTTAATCTGTGCTGTAAGCATTATAGTGGCTTTATTCACATCACTAGATACATTCGACTTAAGAGGCGAAGAACCCAGAAGAGCAGTAGTGGCGATGGAAATGTTTTTCTCTAATGAATACATTGTGCCTCATCTGCATGGTCTCCCCTACTACAACAAGCCACCATTATTTAATTGGATACTAGTTGCCTTTCACAATTTATTTGGCTCGTGGGAAGAGTGGGTAATACGTTTGCCGGGGGTACTCTCTCTCTTTTTAACCGCAGTGTTCGGGTATTATACATTGCGCAGTTATTTAGGCCATACCGTTGCTTTATGGTCTGGTTTTATCTTTTTAACATTTGGGGAAATGCTCTTCTACGGATCTGTTCTTTCCGGTGAGATTGATCCATTTTTAACCTTAATTACCTACTTACAGGTATTTGTCATCTTTCACTATCTGCAATCTAAAAATTGGTTTCTTCTTTTTGCTTTAAGCTATGCCCTGGCGACCATCGGTTTTATGACTAAAGGTCTTCCCTCTGTCCTGATTCAAGGTATTACACTATTTGTTTTTCTTTTCTATGCCAAGCAACTTCGAAAACTTTTCAGCTGGCAGCACTTCGTCGGCATTCTTATTTTTCTCTGCACGATCAGTAGCTACTACTATTTGTATGCTCAAGCAGGAGGAGATGTCATCACCTCCACTTTAAATTTAATAAATGAATCTTCACAAAAGTCTTTTGTGGAGAATGGGTGGTTAGCTATTGTAACTCATATTGCTATTTTTCCATTTCTGGTCATTGGATTACTGCTTCCATGGTCTTTATTACCCTTATTGTTAATATACTTTAACAAGAAATTACTGCCTTTCAAATTCCCACCGGTAGTCCTCTATTTCGCTTTATTTATTCTTGGCAACATTGCGGTTTACTGGGTTTCCCCTAATTCCAGAAATACTTATTTGTATATTTTCTTTCCCTTTTTTGCGATCATCATCGCCTATGTATTAATACATCACTTTCACCATTTAATTAAGAAATTTCAATTTCTATTGATGACAATGATACTATTGCGTTTGGTGTATAATGTTTTTGTAATGCCCTATCAACAAAAACAAATAGGTTACGAACGTCATCTGGACGATGCTTTGGCGATCTTAGAGGGTAATGATCTTACCTATCTAAACAAAGCCAATGATTATACGCTTTCATTAGATCTCTCCAATAGTTTATCCTTTGAGAGAGCGGTCGTGGTGCCCTGGCATATGAAGTATGTTATTCCATATTTCTACATGAATAAAACAGGGAAAATATTGCCCTATGAAACGATTCCAATAAAGGGCAAGTATTACATCACACCTAAATCTTATCTAGATAAAATCAGCAATTATAATGTTCGTTACACCTTCATGAATTACAAAAATGAAGTTGAATATTTATTGATTCAAATGAAAGCGGATTGAGGCAAAAGCCTAAAACAAAGAAATTGGCTTAAAAATAATTGTAAGCATTTCGAATTCGATTACCAAAGAAGAATTGAAGTTTACAGTTAAAAAGCATCCTGCTGTCCGAATGAATTGATAAACTAAAATTCACCTAACTGCTTAGGATACGCTGTGATGTTTAACTGAATAGCGAATTACACTTGGATAAAAGAAGTTTCATCGAAAAATCAATGTATAAGTAAAAGATAACGGTGAGCGACAAAGTGTTTGTATTCCTGCCTGGTATCAGTCGCCATTATAGATACTTTGTCCGAATGCAAGAATTGAAAATCCCTTTAGTCTAATTTAAAAAAGAATAATTCCATCATAATATATCGTGTCCTACCAAATGAATAATCGTCTTGGAATATTAATCTCTGCGATCATGGTTATTTGTATTCATGATTGCAACGGTGTTGATTCGTCAAATGGAATGAACATCCTTTAATTAATATATTCTTTTGAACACAGCAAATCGGGTTACAGATCAATTACCGAAAAGTTTAAACCACGAGGTAAAAATCAAACAGAATGATCGACAAAGAAAAAATAGCACCAACGACCAAACTTGGCCAACAGCTACACACTCACCCACTTTATAAAATAGGCGAAATCGTATTGGTTTTTCTAGTCGCCTTTATCCTGATCAACCTGATGAAGCCCTTGGTAGGAGATGATCCTATTTTGAAACAAGCCTCTGTTTGGTTCGCCAATGTTTTAATGCTAATTATCGTTTGGGCAGGGCTTAAACTTAGAGGCGAGAGTTGGAAAGATTTTGGTTTAGGCGTAAAGTCTGTTACTTTCAGAGAAGGCATAAAGACATTTTTACTTTCTCTTTTGGTTTTTGTTTTGGCCGTAGCCGGTTTTATCATCGGCTCCATTATCATGGCCAATATTACAGGCATCCCTGAAAATGCCGACATGAGTGGCTATGATTATATGAAGGATAATATTGGCATGCTCGTATTGACACTTGGGGCCGCATTGATTGTTTCATCTTTTGGTGAAGAAGTGATTTACAGAGCTTTCCTTATCAACAGAATATCAACCCTTGGACTTGATACTAAAAAAGCTACATTTATTGCTGTTATTCTAAGTTCGGTGATTTTCGGTTTTGCCCATTATGAATGGGGACCAATGGGAATTGTTCAAACAGCATTTATGGGATTGGCTCTCGGTATCTGTTATATAAAACTAAAAAAGAGGCTTTGGATTTTGATACTGGCACATGCCTACATGGATACGATCCTGATGGTACAGATGTATATGGCAAGCAATTAAAGAAAAAAATATAGCCGCATATAATTAATAATCAAACCAAAACAAATTCGAATATGAAAATATTACCACTTGTCTATATGCTTTTCGCGATAGCCGCTTGCCACACTACAAAACCAACTGCTGAGAAACCACAGGGGTCCAAAAATGAAGTAACACAAGAAGGTAGTTCGTTACAATTCGGATGTTATGAATCTTCAGATACCCTGAAAAGCCTAGTCGCCTATTTCCCCGAAGAAAAAATATTCTACATCAATAATACCCTTTGCAAAAAAGAAGATTTGTGCCATAGAATACAGTATGACATAAATATGAACAAAGGTGTCTTGCATTACTATGCTCCTGAAAGCAACTTTATGTTTATGATATCAATCGTTAGAGAAATAGAGAAGTGCTACAAAGAGCGTATAGAGGTCCTTTCCTTGAAGGAATTTGGTACTCAATATAACTTGCTAAGTCCGGAGCAAAAAGCTGTTATTGATTCAAAGCTTAGCTATAGCGTTGAATCAAACTAGTATATCAAGAGTAGCGCATTAGGCTTGTACAATACATTACTATAAGATTATGTAAATTGGGTCAAGACATCGTTTAAAACCTTTATTCATACCAATGGATCCTTCAACAATGATCCCAGTGGGCAATGACGGATAGTAGAGCGCTACCTGGTATTAACCAAAACTAAAGCAATGAGAAATAGACAGTATTATAATTTACTTTCAGGATTCCTTCTTCTTACCATTTTCCTGTTTTTTGGGTGTACCACGACCAAAAAGATATCGACAGCTGCAAATGAAGTATCGGGTCAACAGATAAGTTCAAAAAAATCCAGTGGTGGGTCAAGCGGTATGGAACAAATCAGTGATAGTTCCTATCTGGTGGTGTATGATCTTAAATCACACAAAGAAGGGACCAGGCTTGGTTTAATCATCCTTACAGAAGAAGCCATAGATGTCTATCCGATTGAAATAAAGCAATGGGATACAGAAGGTCTCCCGAATGACCTAGAAAGTATTTGTGCCATTCCAGGAAAGCCGAATGAGTTTTTAGTTGCAGAAGCAGGCAATTGGAAAGGTGCCCTGGGCCGAATATTTCATCTCCAGGTTGATATAGACACACGCACGGCGAAGGTTATAGGGTCTTTCAAATATCCATTCTTAGCCTTAAATGACTTTAGCATCGAGGGCGATCAATACGAAGCCATGCATTGTTTGCCCTACAGTGAAAATGAGCGGATTGTCCTGTTGGGAGAGCGAGGCGGATCAACGTTCAGTCCTATGGGAATCATTCGATGGGGGCTTTGGGATATAAAGAAAAACACGTTGACTATCGAAGGCGAGGGATTAAAAGGAGTGAGTGTTACTGCCCCGGGTCATTGGACAAGCAACGAAACAAAAAGGAGCATAACAGATCTGTATGTAGATCCTGCCGGAATCCTCTGGGCATCCGCTTCTGAAGACCAGGGAGATGCAGGGCCATTTTATTCAGTAATCTATCAACTAGGCAAGATCAATCCTATGGGTTCTGAAAAGCCTTTGATGATCTTCGATTCATTGACTATTGGAAGAGAGATTTACGGTTTGAAAATAGAGGCCCTATCCGGTCCAAAGAAGGGCATCAACTGCACGCACACTTTTGGCACAGAGGACGAAATGTATGGCGGGGTGTTTCGGCCTATCAGGATCCCATCAGAAAATTGAAGTAAAATGAGCTTTCTAAAAGCAGAATGGAGAAAACTAGCCATTGCTAATTATACAATTGAAAAAAGTCTTTTAGCAGATTATTTACCTGCCGGTACTGTGTTAGACTTATGGAACGGTAACTGCTTTGTAAGCCTGGTTGGTTTTATGTTTATTAACACGAAATTTTTAGGAATAAAAATTCCTTATCACATTAATTTTGAGGAAGTCAATTTGCGATTCTATGTGAAACGTTTTGAAAACGGGGAATGGAAAAGAGGCGTTGTCTTTATAAAAGAAATTGTTCCAAAGAGCGCTTTGGCATTTGTTGCCAATACCATTTATGGTGAAAACTATGAAACCATGCCAATGAAACATTCCTGGCTAAAGGAGGAAGCATCAAGAATTGTCGAATATAAATGGAAGCATCAAGGTAAATGGAATTCATTTAAAATCAGCGCAAGTATTGACAAATATGCAATTGACCATAACAGTGAAGCCGAATTTATCACGGAGCATTACTGGGGCTATGCAAAACTAAATGACAATAAATCAAATGAATATGCGGTAACTCATCCCAAATGGGAAATTTACAAAGTAGAAGACTATGAAATTAAGGTAGATTTCAAAACGGTTTATGGAAATGAATTTGAATTTATTAATTTCCTACAACCGAGCTCTGTGATGCTTGCAGAAGGATCTGAAATCACTGTAGAAAACAAGAGAACAATAAAATCCGACGCTGTATAAACAATCAACATGTCCTTTGTCTACATAGGCGGTCAGAGTCCGTTTATCAGGGCTATTAAAATTGGCCTAAACGTAAGAATATATACAGGATGTATGATGCGAAATTTGATAAAAAAACTATACGGACCATATCGTCTATTGCATCGTTTCTATATGCGATTTGATTCCTACTAGCGCTGCTTTCAATAGGTTCATTTCACCTTGCTGTTCTGATAAAGTCTGCGTCACTTCATGAAGGGAGTGTAGCGCAGCTTCGAGTTCACGTTGTGCTGCTTCGAGATTAAGTTGCGCAGCTTTAAGGTCAAGTTGATTTTGATACAATGCTTGAATTGCAACCAACGCAACTCCTGCAGGATCGATAGTAGAGACGGTCGTTTCGTCACCACCCAATCCAAACAAGCTATAAAAATCCTGCGCCATCGGGCCTATGTGCTTAATCGAATCATCTTCAACGATATAATTCCATTGCGACACTGGGAGCAACATGATTTTTTCCAGAATGGTTTGCTGATTCAGCGTGGTCACATTTTCTTTAATACTCCGGTCGGATGCGTTTTGCCATACTCCGCCTAGCGTAAGTTTGGCTGTCGTGCCATTGAACGTCATAATACCTCCATTGCTTGGTGCGACACCCATGCCAAATCGTGTAAGACCGAAGCCAATCGCTGCAGAATTGCTCATTGTAGTAGTGGTGCTATGTCCCAATACCAGGCTATTTGTAATTCCGTTGGAAGCACTTGTGTTTGTTCCGACTAGCGTGTTATCATCCCCACTCGTCATATCAGATCCGGCAAGTGATCCGATGAAAACGTTGTTCGTGCCGCCATTATGGTTACCTGAAAAAGCGCCGACTAAAGTGTTGTTCGAACCTAGTGAAGAGGCTCCGGCCCATCGACCAATGAAAGTATTATCTGTACCATCGCCACTAAAAAAATGCCCGGCTCCGGCTCCGACCATTGTCATTCCTGAACCTATTTCCACAATATTTCCTGCGCTGGCACCGACAAATGTATTACTGGCACCCAAACTACTTAAACCGGCTACACTTCCTAGACAAGTATTATAATTGGATGTGGCATTCGCATGCCCGGCAAAACTTCCCAATGCAGTATTCCCTATACCGGTTGTATTCAGACCTCCAGCATTTGTACCCTCAAACGTATTCGCTTCTCCAGTTGTATTTGCCGTTCCCGCGTAGTTGCCGCTGAAATGGTTGTTGGCGCCGATGGTATTGCTATTACCCGCTTTATACCCGACAAAATAGTTGTTGCCACCTGTTGTATTAAACTCACCAGCACCTTGACCGACAAAAAGATTCGTCGAACCCGTCGTACTCTTTTCACCCGCTCGCTTACCAATAAATAAATTGTTTTGACCCGACGTATTTTTATTGCCCGCCTTGTATCCTATAAACTGATTATTGTTTCCTGTCGTGTTGGAAAAGCCCGCCTGGTATCCCGTAAAATGATTTCCATTCGGGAAATCATTATTAAATCCTGCCTGATATCCAGCAAAATAATTTTCGTCCCCCCTTCCATTGTGATAGCCGGCGCCGACACCAATAAATGTATTTCTATCTCCATCGCTTACCTCAAATCCGGCACGGTGACCAATCAATGTATTTGCTGATCCGATATTCACTAGCCCTCCAGCACTATTTCCCACAAATGTGTTGTGAATACCCACTGTATTGGTATATCCTGATCCTACACCAATAAAGGTGTTTTCATTTTCTACACCATCACCAATCCCATCATCATTTGTACCCGCATCTGTTCCGATAAAAAGGCTTCCTCCCGGAGCATAAGCATGTAGTGTTTTACCATCGTGACGCATCACTTCTACTCCCGCTACATCAAAACGAATGATATCCTCATCCGGATTTTTTTCTACCTGAATCTTGGTATCCATATCTGCGTCCTCCAATTTACCTGATCCCTTGATGTTCACCCAAAGCAGCCCATTGTAATAATAGAATGCATTGACATCGGTATCATAGACTAACAAGCCGGTAGCGGGCATCGGATTGTTCATTTCCATCCGTTGATCCGTTGAGAGGCGTGGAATTAATATTCCTTTTGAATCAGATTGAATATCCAGCATCGCACTTGGGTCAGGTGCCTCGCCATTGGCATTTATACTGACACCACTTTGTCCATAACCCTTCACCAAAGTGATCATCAAAAAAAGCACAATACTTGCAGCCTTGTAGAAGGAGATTTGATTTGTTGTAAAACAGAAATGTTTCATTTACTATCTTTTTAATTTTGATTCAATTGTGATGACAAAATTCGTTCGATAGGACGACACATTCGCTCAACACTCGCTCAACAAGTATTAACTATTGTTAACAGACTGATCGATTGCCGTTACCAAATTCTGCGTCTATATCTTTTTTGGAAAAATGCATTTAAAAGAAAGGAAGTAGTGTGTAACAGCTTTTATTAGAATTGCAGAAAAGGATTCTGCCTGAAGAAAGCATGTTTTGTCTGTACTTGTGCTATTTATCGTGAAGCGAGTTTCTTTTGAAGATCACTCTTTTTACTTCGTGAAACCGGGATGCTTATTCCCGACTCTAATAGTACATAATCCCGGCCTTGCATTGAAATTTCGGTGGTCCTGACGAGGTAAGAAGCATGAACGCGAACAAACATGTTTTCAGGAAGTTGATCCGCCACCCACTTGAGTGTTTTAGAGATCAGGATCTGCTCTCCTCCTGTTAGCAATACCATGCAATAATTACTTTCCGCTCGACAATGTGATATGTTTTGAAAACTAACTAATCGCGTGCCTTCAGAGGTGGCCAGAGCCAGTTTACCTGTTGTAGGCTTTTGATAATAATTCAAGGCTGCAGGATGTGAAATTATCCGTGCTATTGAAATTGATCTAACCGGAAGTGCATATACAGATTGCATGATGCTAAATTTATAATGAATATTAATTATTACTTAATCGCTTATTGCATTGTTTGTATTTGCGATTTGATTTCTGCGAGTGATTCCTTCAGTTGTATCAATTCGGTTTGTTGTGCAGATAAAGTCTTCGTCACTTCCTGAAGTGATTTTTGTGCAGCTTCCAGGTCTAATTGCTTTTGATATAATGCTTGAATTGCAACCAACGCAACTCCCGCAGGATCGATAGTGGAGACGGTCGTTTCGTCACCACCCAATCCAAACAAGGCATAAAAATCCTGTGCCATTGGACCGATATGTTTGATCGAATCATCTTCCACGATATAATTCCATTCTGTTACAGGGAGCGACATGACTTTTTCAAGAATGTCTTGCTGATTCAGTGTAGTCACATTTTCTTTAATATTCCGGTCAGATGCATTTGTCCATACACCTCCAAAGGCAAGTCTAGCTGTAGTGCCATTGAATGTCATAATCCCGGTATTGTTGGCTGAGACGCCCATACCAAATTGTGTTAAGCCAGATCCAATCGTAGCTGTATTACTTATTGATGATACAGCACTATGTCCCAAGACCAGACTATTTGTTATTCCGTTGTAAACGTGGGTGCTTGTTCCTACTAATGTGTTATCATCTCCACTCGTGGTCACAGATCCTGCATCAGAGCCTATAAATACATTGTCTGTGCCGTCTATATTATCACCTGAATGGGCTCCGACAAAAGTATTGTTCCAACCTCCTGAAGAGCCTCCTGAAGATCTTCCAATAAATGTATTATCTGTCCCATTACCAGAATACAAATTTCCGGCTCCTGCCCCTATCATGGTCATTCCGGTACCCATTTCCACAATCCATCCAGCATTGGCACCAACAAATGTATTGCTACCTGTCATGTTGTTTGCCCCGGCTCCGGCTCCTATACAGGTATTAAAACCTGAAGTGGCATTGGCATACCCTGCAAACGATCCCAATGAGGTATTGTTTGAACCGCTTGAATTAAAATTTCCTGTCTCTTTACCCAAGAATGTATTTGAACCTCCTGTGGTGTTGTTAGACCCCGCATTAAAGCCTATGAAATTATTATTCGATCCTGTGGTATTGCTTTCACCTGCGTTGTAGCCAACAAATAAATTGCTGCTCCCAGTAGTGTTCTTCCATCCCGCCTGATACCCCGAAAAATGATTTGAATTTCCGGTGGTATTAGCCTCTCCCGCTTTGTAGCCGATGAAATGGTTTTCTGAAACTGTATTATATCGACCGGCATAATAACCCACAAAAAAGTTTCGGGAACCAATAACATTTGTAAGTCCGGCATAGACTCCGGAAAAATAGTTTCGCTCGCCTGTAGTATTGCTTTTTCCGGCGTTAAATCCAGTAAAAAGATTGGATGATCCCTGGTTGTTTTTCCCGGCTTCATACCCGCTAAATTGATTGTAGGTTCCGGTGTTATTTAGACCGGCTTCAAAACCAATAAACTGATTAAAATTACCTGTGTTATTTTGACCGGCGCGTGTTCCAATACTCATATTGACATTTGCAGTCGTATTAAACTCACCTGCTCCCAGGCCAATAAAAAGATTCGTAGAACCTGTCGTGCTGTTTTCACCTGCCCGCTTACCAATAAATAAATTGTTTCCGCCAGTAGTGATTTTGTTGCCTGCCTTATACCCGATAAACTGATTATTAATACCTGTTGTATTGGAAAAGCCCGCCTGATATCCTGCAAAATGATTTCCTGTCGGTAGATTATTATTAAATCCAGCTTGATATCCTGCAAAATAATTTTCGTCCCCTCTTTCATTATGATACCCGGCACCTACGCCAAGGAATGTATTTCTGTTTGCATTGCTTACTTCAAAACCGGCACGATGTCCGATCAATGTGTTAGCGCTACCAGCATCTACCATCGCTCCTGCATTGTTCCCAAGGAAGGTGTTAAGTATGCCTATGGTATTCGTATATCCTGATCCCACACCAATAAATGTATTTTCATTATCAACACCATCGCCAATCCCATCATCATTGGTACCCGCATCGGTGCCAATAAAAAGACTTCCTCCCGGTGCATATGCATGCAATGTTTTACCATCATGACGCATCACCTCCACGCCAGCTACATCAAAACGAATGATATCCTCATCCGGATTTTTTTCGACCTGAATTTTGGTATCCTGATCTGCATCCTCCAGTTTACCTGATCCTTTGATATTCATCCAAAGCAAACCATTGTAGTAATAGAATGCATTAACATCGGTATCATAGACCAACAACCCAGTGGCTGGCATCGGGTTGTTCATGTTCATCCGTTGATCGGTAGAGAGCCGTGGGATCAATATTCCCTTTGAATCCGATTGAATATCCAGCATCGCACTCGGGTCAGGCACATCGCCATTGGCATTAATACTAACACCGGTTTGTCCATAACCTGTCATCATGGTGATCATCAAAAACAGTACTATGTTGATCCCCTTGAAGAAGGAAATTTGTTTCGAG
The DNA here is from genome assembly GCA_037968695.1 of Saprospiraceae bacterium. Lineage (GTDB taxonomy): Bacteria > Bacteroidota > Bacteroidia > Chitinophagales > Saprospiraceae > Opimibacter. The sequence goes on along the minus strand of JBBKWA010000075.1, from coordinate 2,775 downwards.
ATAAAAAGGAATTGTTTCATTTTCTATCAGTTTTAGTTTTAATCAATTGTGATTACAAAATTCGTTGGAGCGAGTGACACATTAGCTCAACATTCGCTCAACAAGTATTAACTATTGTTAACAGACTGATCGACTACCCCACGTACCTGCATAAGATGTACCAACAGAACTATGGATAAACCAAGCACGATGCTGCCATATGCTGCAAACTTCAGAAATGTCAATCCTTGAATTGTATTAATAAAATAGGGTTGTACATGACGATCGCTGATGAGGGTATACATCACTACAGCACTCGCCACAAGATCTGATACAACGGCTGCAAAAGCCAGCATCAGGAAAGTCTTCAACCTCGATACTGAAATAAAGTTTTTTGTAAAAAAGTAAACCAACATTACCGAAAAAAAGAATACCATAAGCAGTGAATCCACCAATCCCGCAGTACATTCCGTTCCGATATACAAGGCTCTTGACTGGACATTATAATCTGACAATATCTCCCCAAGCAAATCCGGTTGCCATAGTATGACCTGATCAATGGTTTGGTGATGACCCACACCTTCGAATACTTCGGCACGGGCAGCGGGAAGAATAAAACATCGCATGATCAGAAAGGAAACTGCCACCCAGCACACGGTGTGCCATGTACACAAGCGAAGCAGCGATCTCTGATAATTCCTTAACATGCGTTGATGACTTGGTTTTACTGTGCCACAAAGATCAGGTAGCGTTCAGGGGTAATAGACCAAAGCCTATGCAACAAATATTAACAAGTACTAACGGCATCCTCCTGAGGTCGGCATACTGCGATCGCTTTAGTACTTTTGTATTAATGATCCTGATTCCACAATGGCGTATATGAGTAAGTTGCCACGTATATTATTAGTAGATGATGAGCCCGAACTCGCAGGGATTACCAAGGAATACCTGGAAGCCAAGGGATTTGTCGTGACGATGCAGCACAATGCCGTCGCTGGACTCGAGACTTTTAGAAAAGGAACATTTGATGTTTGTGTCCTCGATGTGAAAATGCCCTTCAAGGATGGATTCAGCCTGGCCGAGGACATTCGTTCCCTGAACAAACATATTCCATTTATTTTTTTAACCGGACAAACCGATAAGGAAGACCGTATCAAAGGATTGACGCTTGGTGCAGATGATTATATAACCAAACCATTCAGTATGCAGGAATTATATCTGCGCTTAAATGTTGTACTGAAACGGATGGGCGCTGGATCCGGCGAACAAAAAACGAACTTCATTATTGGTCGCTTTACTTTTGACAGCGTGGGCAGGTCGCTGACATTCGACGATTTGATAATCCGGCTTTCTGAAATGGAAAATCAGCTTTTGCTTTTGTTCTGTACACAACCCGAAGGATTGGTTTCGCGTGACCTGGCCCTGCGGGAAATTTGGCAGGATGATATCCAGGCCAAATCCCGGAGCCTCAATGTATATATCAGTAAGTTGCGAAATCATTTTGAATCTGATGATCGCGTGGAGATCATCAATATTCATGGCACCGGATATCGTTTGATCGTGCGGTAATTTTCTATTCAGGTCAATTCATTCTGAATGAGTAGGGTGAGCTTATCAGCAAGATCCGCAACAAGTGGCGAAATAACATTCAACGCTTTCCCGTCATCCGCATACTTCTCGATCGATTGAGACAACAAAGTCAATTCATCCAATCCCAAATAGGCGGTTTGTGTTTTCATGATGTGTGCACTATTGGATAACAATGGCAGATTTCCATCTTTCAAATATGTTTTCATCAATGGGATCTGTTGATCGACTTGCGTTTTAAACACTTTGATAAATTTCTCTACCATCATATCATCGCCATCCATCATGTCCAGCAGTTTCGTTCTATCGATCATGAGGCGAGGTGTTGTGTGAGCTTGATGATTTTTTCCAGTAACTTTTCTTTTTGGATTGGTTTAGTAATGACATCATTCATTCCGCTATCGAGACATTGTTGAATTTGTGCAGGCATCGCCCCGGCTGTAGCGCCCAGAATTGGTATCGTACTGATCTTGCCCTCCATTTTTCGAATACGCCTTGTTGCTTCATGGCCATCCATCCCCGGCATCTTGACATCCATGATGATTAGATCAAATTGTTGGGCGCTCAGGATGGCCAATGCTTCCTGTCCGCTATCGGCTGTTGTGATGATCGCATCAGAAACTTGTTTTTTAAGTATTTCAGTGAACACCAACAAATTAAACGGCGCATCATCTACAATCAGGATGCGCAAAGCTCCAGGAGCTTGTTCTGCTAAAAGACTCATGCCAGATGTGATTCCTTCTGCAGCATTTGTCACTTCAAATGGCATCTGGACAGTGATCTGCGTACCTTCTTTTACTTTGCTTTCAATGCTGATGCTTCCGCCTTGTCGCTCGATCAACTGCTTTGTAATAAACAAACCCAATCCAGTACCTTCCATACTCTTCCCTTTCTGGTCTGTTGTAAAACGATCAAAAATATGGTCCAACATCTCTTTTGTAATACCAACGCCGGTATCAGAAACTACAAAGGTCAATTCACTATGATTTGCTGATTTGCTTTTAGCTGTAATTTTCAATTCCACTTTCCCTTGTTCTGTATACTTGATCGAATTGCCAAGCAAGTTGGTGAGTATCTGTGTAAGGCGAAGTTTGTCGCCGATCACATACTTTGGCATATCCGATGCTGCATGCAATTGCAACTCCAATCCTTTTTGTTGAGCCAGTGGATTAAGCATCGCTTGTAACTGCGACGCAACATCACGCCATG